>JBGPIK010000069.1:0-21469 GCA_041484845.1 Binatia bacterium
CGAGTATTAGACGCGGCAGATGGATGATTCCCGCTTTCCATGCGGCTATTGATGAGGGGCTCCACAACGCTCACGATGACCCACAAAACTTCGACCTAAGCATTTGGGCTCAGCGATTGTATCTTTTATTGGACACAATCACGAAAAACTGAAAAGAGAAAACCTTTACAATGATTTGTCGTGACAAATCCGTCGCCCTTGCTAGCCACCTTTACGTTGCAGTATCTGATCCTGGAAAAGAAGATCGATCCTATGCAGGTGGTCACGGTATCTCTTGGCGAGAGTTCGCCAATGGCCGACAATGGCACTCGTGAGGGTCGTGAAAAGAACCGCAGGGTGGAGATTAGAGTCTTCTCTAAGGTGACCACAAGCTCGTCAATGACTACGGCTCAACGTTGACTAATACGATAGGAAGACGCCGACCGCTTCTCACCGATAGGAGTTCCTGTTCGGGGTAGGAAAAATAACGATTGCGCTAACGCGCGCAATCACCTCGTAACATGCGATTGTATTCACTCGATCGCTCTGGCTGGTATCCGGTTTTTACCGGACGGCCCGTATAAGCAGTACTGGACCAACAGAGTGGCGCGCCACTCTTTCCGCCACACTCCCAAGCACCCAGCGCCCAACGCCCGACCGGCCATGGCTGCAAATGACAACCAAGCTATTGGCTGTTCGCTTAGCGAGGTCGATGATTTGCTCCGCGGCCTCTCCTTCTAACACGAGCGGAGAGACGTGGGTCAGCCCATTCTGCTTCAACTCCCGCACTTTCTGATCGAGATAGCTGATCGCCTCCCCTTTAGACACCGCCTCAAGTTTATTCCAATCGGGAATGTAGTCGTCGTACGTGGAGATGATCTGCGTTAGGGTATAAGCGCGTAATAGCAGCAATTCCAAGTCCATTGTCTTGGCCAAAACCATTGCATGCGGAAGCGCTTTTTCCGCGAGCGGCGATCCGTCGAGAGGCACAATAACACTTTTCAATATCACCTCGCCGTCGCTTTGTCCGTCGTTGGCTGCTCGCACCAGCAGCAGAGGATTTCTAGTTCCGCGCAGAACCTTCTCAGCGACACTTCCTAGCAGCCAGCGATCTATTCCCGATCGCCCATGAGTCGCCATGGCAATTAAGGTCCCAGTGTCAGCGGCCGCTTTCTCGATCACCGCCTCACCCGGCCTTCCTTCCTCGACAGTGCAGTTCACCGAGACTTCAGGGAATGTCTTGCTGATCCTTTCGAGAAAGGCCGCACTGTCGCGCAATGTGTGGGCGATAAGGCTCTCAACATTCCCTTTATCGTCGGGACTCAGGGAGGCGGCCAACCCCACGGCATCGACTACTGCGAGCAATTCAACGGGTAAATTGAGTTTGCGCGCCAACAAACGGGCATAGGGCAGGACCTGTTCCGATACACTTGAGCCATCCAGCGGTATCAGCATCTGTCTGTACATGATTGGCCTCATTAAAGTTCAAACGCGCCCTATGCCCCCCGTGCTATTGGCTCAGTCCACTTTCACTTTGATCTGTCTGCTATGGCGCAATCAACGTGCCATCGTGCTGCTCTGGATTTTACGTCCCGTGAATTGCAAGATTTCCGAGAGTTGACCTAAATCGGTTGGTGCTTTTGAGATCTGCGTATTCAAGGCTGCGGTCAATCACTTCGCATGAATGAAAGGAAAGTTGGAGCACGGTTCTCACCAATGCGAGAAAACAACAAGCCGATCAAACTCAACCTTTTCAAATAAAACATCCCCGACAACAGCAAACCTTGTCCAAGCCGCGGGCTTGCTGCCGCTAACGGCACCGCGAGGCTTGAGAATTCCAATGGCACTATAATTGCGCTTACATTTGGCATCTCCTGCCAGCGTTTGGCTGAGTAGCAATTATTATGGGGGAGCCGCACATCCTTCAATCAAACGAATAGTGTACTTGGTACTTGCAGAGGCAGCTGGCGAGGCGAAGACGCAATTCGCTGCCGCCGCCGGCGGAATCGAAGAGAAGGGAAAAGGTGCGGTTGACAGGGTGAAGAAACCTATTACGGATTAGGGACTACTGCCACAGCTGCAAATTGCCGCTGCTAGGACGTCGCGGACGAGCGACTGAGGAGTCTCGTCTACGCCCCAACAATGGATTTCTTCTATGCTAGCTGCTCAACATAGCTATATGGATTTTAAGCAGCGACTGTCACGAAGATCGTCGGCTGTCGGTCAATTCTTGAAGACCGATATCTGGCGCTTACAGGGCCACAAGTTGCCGCCCCGGCGTTTTTTTTGGATCACTCAGCTGCGCATTCTTCTCCTAGCGATTCGCCGATTTATCGAAGACAAATGCGATTCACGGGCTTCCGCTTTAACCTTTTACTCCTTGTTGTCCATTGTACCCATCGTCGCTATGGCGTTTGCAGTGGCCAAGGGATTCGGTGTGGAAAAGATGCTCGCCGAGCAGCTTTTGGCGAAGCTCGAAGGGCACGAAGAGGTGGCGCAGAGAATTATCAGTTTTGCTCAGTCCCTGTTGGAGAATACTAAGGGAGGAGCGATCGCCGGCGTCGGCATCGTGGTTTTGTTTTGGACGGTCATCAAGGTCTTGAGCACCATCGAAGCGTCTTTCAACGACATTTGGGGCGTAAAGACTGCAAGGGGAATAGGACGCAAGCTTGCCGACTACCTCTCTGTGATGATGATCTGTCCGATTTTATTGATCACGGCAAGCAGCATCACCGTGTTGGTGACAACCCGGATTGCCGTCATGGTGGAGCGACTCTCATTTCTAGGATATCTGGCAAACGTGATTGTCTGGTTCTTAAAGATCTTGCCCTACGGCGTCATCTGGCTCGTGTTTACGTTTATTTACGCTTTTATGCCCAATACCAAAGTCGAGTTCAAATCAGCTCTATGGGCAGGCACACTCGCCGGGACAATTTACCAACTGATCCAGCTCGCTTATATTACCTTCCAAGTCGGTGTTGCCAACTACGGCGCGATCTATGGAAGTTTCGCCGCGTTGCCTCTATTTCTGGTGTGGCTGCAGCTTAGCTGGGTCATCCTGCTTTTGGGCGCAGAATTTTCTTTTGCCCATCAAAATGTCGCCACATACGAATTTGAATCCGACTGTCGAAGCGTAAGCCACTCTTTCAAACAATTGGTCGCTCTCTTGATTGCTAGTCTCTGCGTCAAAAGGTTTCTGGTTGCGGAAGAACCTCTGGCGGCTGAAGATTTCTCCCGCGAGTTAGAGGTCCCCATCCGCCTGGTTCGTTCAGTTATCTTCGAGCTAACAGATACTAGAGTCCTTTCCCAGGTGCAGGTGAAGGATCGTGACGAGCTGGCGTACCAGCCGGCCTGCGACATCCATAGTCTGACCGTGGCGAGTATTATGGAACGGTTAGATCAACGCGGGATTGAGACTATACCGATTGCGGAATCCAGCGCTCTGAACAAGATTCGAGAGACGCTGAGGCGATTGCGTGAGATGAACGAGCAGTCACCGGCAAATTTAAAGCTTCAAGACTTGTAATACCAACCCTATAATAAGCCCGGTCTCAAACTCCCTTACCGTTCTCATACGTTGATTGTGGCTTGGCTTTTACTTTAACGAAATTGTCTTCTTGTTGGAGGGGCATTTTTAAGCCAATCAATCTGGCTTATGCTTGAATGAATTATGTTGAACACTGTTTTTTAGAAAACCGTAGGCAGGCAGTTCTCATGTTGCGCGATGGAGAGTTGGGGAGAAAGCCCGCTATTTTATCTCCGCTTCTGTTTGGCCACGCCAAGTAGCTGGCTGAAATCTTGCGGACGAAAGATTACAAGATTCTGGGAATTCATCCGTAGATCACCGGCTTAGAGCCGCCGCCCAGGACTGGAGACAAACGCGATGGGTGTTGAATCTCGCTTGCCCCCTCTCATTCAAGCCATGATGTGTGCGGATTTTTATCCGCACTGCCCGGAGTCAGTAGAGCTTAAGCAAACCCACATTTCATACGTTTTCCTGGCCGGTGATTACGTCTATAAAGTCAAGAAACCCGTCCGTTTTGTTTTTCTGGATTACTCTACACTGGAGAAACGCCGCCACTTTTGCCACGAGGAGATCCGCTTAAACCGCCGGCTTGCGCCGGCAGTCTATTTGGAGGTGATTGCCGTTGTGCAGAATGAGGGACGGTTTATGTTGAGCCAATCGCCGGGTGAACCAGTCTTTGAATACGCTGTGAAGATGCGCCGTCTTCCTGAGGAGTATTTTCTCGATCGGCGGATCCAAGATGCAAAAGCTCAAAAGGAAGATTTCAATCGGATCGCGACGAAGCTGGCGGATTTTTACGCCACTGCAGCAACCGATCAAGCATCCCTTTACGGATCTCCGGACGCGATTCGTCGAAAACTCGAAGAGAACGTGAAAGAAGTCGAGCCGTTAATCGGCGAGACTCTCACGCTAAAAGAGTTCAGGCGGATTCAGGATTACAATGACCATTTTTTTGCACAGTACGGCGATCTCCTCGAAATGAGAGTTCGAGACGGTCGAGTGAGAGAAGGACATGGCGATCTTCGCGCCGAACACATCTGCCTTGAGGATGATCCTGTGATTTTTGACTGCATTGAGTTCAGCGAGGAATTTCGCTACTGCGACGCGGCCTCAGAAATTGCATTTCTCTCCATGGACCTGGATTATCTTGGATCCCCTCTGCTTTCGGAGTATTTCGCCGCCTCTTTTCAGAAACTCACCCAAGATCCCGAGCTATCACGTCTTCTACCGCTTTATAAAGGTTACAGAGCGTGTGTTCGGGGAAAAGTCGAAAGCCTTAAAAGCCAGGAACGCGAGGTGCCCGAGGAGGAGCGTGAGGAAGCCAAGAGCCGGGCGCGCCGCTATTTCCATCTTGCTTATCGATACGCAAGCCCACCGTACCCTCCCGCCCTGCTGATTGTCTGCGGCCTGGTCGCATCAGGAAAGTCAACGATCGCCCGGACGCTCGGCGACTGGACTGGGTATCAGATCCTCAATTCGGACGTCATTCGCAAACAATTGGCCGGCATCGCGCTAACGACACATCCGACGGCCGAGTATGGCAAAGGTATGTATAGCGATGACTTCAGCTCTCTCACCTACGACACCCTGTTAAAAGAGAGCGAAGCCTGTTTAAAGTCGGGAAAAGGCGTCATCGTCGATGCTACTTTTAAGGACCCGCAGCACCGCCGGCGATTTATGGATCTCTCATCCCGGCTACGGTTACCCGCGTTCTTCGTCGAGTGCAGAGCAAGCGAGGAAAAAACCCTCGAACGGCTGAAAATACGTACGCAACGGCCCGGTGAAGTCTCCGATGCTACGGTTTCGGTCTATTTGCGTCAGCGAGAGGAATTCGTGCCATTGAGTGAGATTCCAGACTCGATGCGGACCATCGTGAACACGGACGTCGATCCTGATCAAACCGCAGGCCAGGTTTTGAATTCTCTCCGCCGCGGGCTTTCCGCTCCAGAGTGAAATTTTCTGTGAAATTCGTGAAATCGAGTTTCACGCTGCTATCTTATTCATATGTGCGAATTTCACATCGCGTTTCTACCATCATTGAGAAATTACTGGAGAGGCCTCCCCCGCAACCCGTCTGGTATGTGAATTGCCTTCTGTTATGACCAAGTACCGAAATTGGAGAGCCTCTATGAGCCTTAAGAAGCAGTATCCAAAAACAAGATCTGTCTGTAAGGTTACTTTCTCTCTCCCCAGCCAAATCGCCAAATTAGTCAATACCGCTCATCTCGTGGGCGATTTCAACGATTGGAACGCAAATGCCACTCCGATGAAAAGACTCAAGAACGGAACCTTCACAGCGACGCTTACCCTTAGGCGGAACGAAGAATACCAGTTCCGCTATTTCCTCGATGGCGTGCGCTGGGAAAACGATTGGAAGGCTGACAAGTATTTGCCTAATGGTTACGGGAGCGAGAATTCAGTTGTTGTGGTATAGGCCTGCTAGACCGCAGGTCAATTGGAGTAGGTCGTTCGGCGCCGCTACTCCGCCTGATGCGGGTCGCATTTTAATGACCGGTCGGTCGCGCTCTCGTCGCGCCACTATTTTTTTACCGTCACGTGAAGCAGATCAGAAACAATTCCCAATTTAAGTTCGCCCCTATTATTCTTACATCTAAGCTGCCGAGGCTTTCTCGCAGACATCGGCAGTCGCGGTTTTTTGCTCCTCGGCGTGGAACTGAACGGTGAACTTAAGAGCGGCACCTTTGGGCTCTTTGTCGACAGTCACAATATCGCCGTCTTTGACTTCGCCTTTGAGAATCAATCGGCCCAGCGCGGTTTCGATTTCCTTTTGGATCAACCGTTTGAGTGGCCGGGCGCCATAATTGGGATCGTACCCCGTAACCGCGAGGTGCTCGCGCGCAGCCTCAGTCATCTGCAGGACGATATGGCGCTCGTCTAGTCGGCCTTGTAGCCGCTGCAGTTGAATATTCGCGATCGCTTTTAGGTGTTCGCGCGACAGGTTGTGGAACACGACAATCTCGTCGACGCGGTTCAAGAATTCCGGGCGGAACTCGCGCCGCAGAGCGTCAAGCACCTGCGCCCGCATCGGCGCAAAGGCGGCCGCGTCATCGCGGCCGCGATAGTCGGCGATCAAATGGCTCCCAACATTGGAAGTCATGATGACCACCGTGTTTTTGAAATCGACCGTCCGCCCGTGGCCGTCGGTGAGTCGCCCGTCGTCGAGAATTTGCAGCAAGACATTGAACACATCCTGATGGGCTTTCTCGATTTCGTCGAACAACACGACGGAATAGGGCCGCCGCCGCACCGCTTCGGTAAGCTGGCCACCCTCTTCGTAACCGACATAGCCCGGCGGCGCGCCGATGAGCCGCGCCACGGTATGCCTCTCCTGGTATTCCGACATATCGAGGCGGACTACATTGTTCTCATCGTCGAAGAGAAACTCCGCCAAGGCGCGCCCGAGCTCGGTCTTGCCGACTCCAGTGGGGCCCAAGAAGATGAAGGAGCCGATCGGCCGGTTGGGATCTTTGAGCCCCGAGCGAGCGCGCACGACGGCATCGGCGACCGCATCCACGGCTTCTTCCTGGCCGACGATGCGTTTGTGCAGGTGCTCGGGGAGACGGAGCAGCTTTTCCTTTTCGCCTTCGAGCAATCTGGATACCGGAATGCCGGTCCAGCGGGAGACCACCGAGGCGATGTCATCCTCATCGACTTCTTGCTTCAGCAACTGCATGCCGCCGCTTTGGCGCAAGCGTTGCTCCTCGGCTGCCAGTTCACGTTCGAGTTGCGCCAGCTTGCCGTACTTAAGCTCCGCCATGCGGTTCAAGTCGTAATCCCGCTCGGCCTGCGCCATGGCGACTTTATTCTTTTCGATTTCCTGCTTGAGGCCGTGCAATCGGCCAATGGCCTGCTTTTCAACTTCCCAGCGGGCGCGCAGTTGCTCTTGTTCCGCTTTCAACCCCGCCAATTCATTCTCCAGCTTGGCCAGTCGCTCGCGCGAAGGCGAGTCGGTTTCTTTGCGCAGCGCTTCGCGCTCGATCTCCAGTTGCATGACACGGCGCGAGACCTCGTCCAGTTCCGTCGGCATGGAATCGATCTCGGTGCGCAACTTGGCGGCGGATTCATCCACCAGGTCGATCGCCTTGTCGGGTAAGAAACGATCGCTAATGTAGCGATGTGACAACACGGCGGCGGTGACGAGAGCGGCATCTTTGATGCGCACGCCATGGTGCACCTCGTAGCGTTCTTTAAGGCCGCGCAGAATGGAGATGGTATCCTCGACGCTGGGCTGATCGACCAACACCGGCTGGAAACGCCGCTCCAGCGCACGGTCCTTCTCGACATATTTGCGGTACTCATCCAACGTGGTCGCGCCAATGCAGTGCAACTCGCCGCGTGCCAGCAGCGGTTTGAGCAAATTCGACGCATCCATTGCGCCTTCAGCCGCGCCGGCGCCGACAACCGTGTGCAATTCATCGATGAAGAGGATCATATCGCCTTCGGACTCCTGCACCTCCTTGAGAACCGCTTTCAGCCGTTCTTCAAACTCACCGCGAAACTTGGCACCCGCAATCAACGCGCCCATATCGAGGACGATGAGGCGGCGATTCTTGAGACTCTCCGGCACATCGCCACGCACAATCCGCTGTGCCAGTCCTTCGACAATCGCGGTCTTGCCAACACCGGGATCGCCGATCAGCACGGGGTTATTTTTGGTCCGGCGCGACAGCACTTGGACGATGCGCCGGATCTCGTCATCGCGGCCGATCACGGGATCGAGTTTCCCCTGCCCCGCCAATTGGGTCAGATCCCGACCGTACCGCTCCAGCGCTTGATAGGTGGCCTCGGGATTGGGCGAAGTTACACGCTGGCTGCCGCGGATTTTTCTGATCGCGGCCAGGAGTCGCTCACGAGTCAACCCCAGTGATCGTAGTAGTTGCCCCATCGCACCGCGCTCGTCGGCGAGCATGGCGAGGAGCACGTGCTCGACGCTGACATACTCGTCCTTGAGAGCCTTGGCCTCGTCTTCGGCCTGGGCCAGAAGCCGCGCCAAGCGCTGGGTGAAATAGACCTGCTGCGCCTCCATGCCCGGCCCGGACACTTGGGCCATCGCGTTGAGTTCCTGTTCCACCCGTTCGCGCACGGCACTAGGGGCAATGCCGGCCGCGGCCAGACATCCGGCGGCCAAGCCATCCGCTTCTGCCAACAGCGCCGCCAAAAGATGCACTGCGTCTATGCCTTGGTGATTGCGGCGCACAGCCAACTCTTGTGCCCGCCGTAATGCTTCTTGAGATTGTTCCGTGAATCGATTGAGATCCATGACGATAAGTCCCGTTTTACGTTTCGCTGGCGATGCTTCTCACAAATGAATACGCCAGCGCGCAATTTTCCCATGCGTGCAAAGAACGCGGCAAAACAAATGCATTAGCGCTAATAACCCGCTTCAACAGATCGCCTTTGTTAATCGAACAACCTTAGTTCCAACCCTGATTTAATTGATTCCGCCTGGAAGGGCCGCACAAACCGTACCAAGGAAATTCGGCAATTTTGCGAGGATGGAATCCCTCCGTCGCTGGCATGTGCTTTGCCAGAGAGCCTATGCATGAGGTGAAGTCATGGAAAAAGAACATCTGGATTTGGATTCATTACAGCAACGCCTACGCGAGCGGCGTGATCACTTTCTACGGGAGTTCCGCAGAGGCGAACAAGGCTTAGACGTTATTGCCGAGGAGCGCGAAAGCGAACTGGAAGAGCACGCCCAGGAAGAACAAACCGCGCGACTTTTGACTCGTCTCGACGAGCAGACGCTGCGCGCTGTCAAGGAAATTGACGCGGCCCTGCAAAAAATCTTGGACGGCGCCTATGGCAAATGTGAGGCCTGTCACAAGCCGATTTCGATTGCCCGTCTACGCAGTTTACCCGAGGCGCGTTTCTGTCGCAGCTGCGCCGCGCGCAATGAGGTTCAGCCAATCGCCGCCCGCGCGGTGTCTGGGGCACCGGCCGCCGCCCCGGTGGCGGCAGATCTGCACCTGCTCAGCGACAACGAGTTGACCGAAGAAATTAGAGAGGCCCTTAAGGAAGACGGCCGGATCGACATGGAAGAGATGCACGTCGTCTGCCGCAGGGGCGCGGTCTATCTATCCGGTACCGTGCCTAGCGAGGCGGAACACCAGATCCTGCTACACACCTTGACCGATGTTATGGGCTTTAAAGAAATCATCGACCATCTGCAGGTGGAAGCGCTGCTCTGGCAGACCGAAAAGCGTGCTAGAGAAGTTGGTCCGGAGATAATCACGCGCTGGCAAGAACCGCCGGGTACCGAAGATATTGCCGAAAGTGCCGAAGAGGACAAGGAATTCGTAGCGCCGGCAAAGCCAACGCCCAGTGAAGAATGAGCGAACGACTAATCTAGGCGACGAACATGGGAAACAGTTCGGCTGGGAAAAATCTGAATTTGCGCATTGCGCGCCGGCTTGAAGAAGTAGCGCAGATACTTGAGGCACAGGGAGGCAATCCTTTTCGGGTGCAGGCCTACCGGCATGCCGCTGAGACGCTACGGCATCTTCCACGTCCCGCCGAAGAAATTCTCCGCCAAGAAGGGGAGCCGGGCTTGCGCAAGCTCCCCGGTATCGGCGAAAGGCTGGCGCGATCCATTGCGACATTAATAATCACGGGAAGACTGCCGATGCTGGATCGGCTACGGGGCGAAAGCGATTCGGCTTCACTACTCGCCTCTGTACCGGGAATCGGCAAGGGTTTAGCCGCGCGGCTGCACCATGATCTCGGCATCGATTCCTTAGAACAACTTGAGACGGCCGCCCATGATGGACGGTTAAGAGATATCGCTGGGATCGGAGACAAACGAGTCGCCGGGATTATCGATTCCCTTTCGGCTCGCCTAGGCCGTGTTCGACCGTTACGGGTGACGCGAAAGAACGCGCAACCTTCCGTAGCTGAAATACTAGACGTCGACCGTGAATATCGGGAAAAGGCGACGGCCCGCGCGTTGCCGACGATTGCGCCGCGCCGCTTCAATCCGAATCGGGAGGCCTGGCTGCCAATCCTGCATTCAAAAAGAGGCGATCGGCACTATATGGCACTATTTTCTAACACAGCTCGCGCGCACCAAATGGCCAAAACGAGAGACTGGGTCGTGCTCTACTACGATGGACGGGATGGGGAACAACAGTGCACGGTGATCACGAGCCAACGAGGGCCACTGACAGGCAAGCGAATCGTGCGGGGAAGAGAAAACGAATGTTTGGAATACTATAAGCAATCGGAAGCTCCGGGCGTAGAGGCTGACACCACACACCAGGCCCCCCAAGAGCTGACATCTACTGTCTATGAAACATATTCCATACCGCCGCAGTGATAACCCCCAGGATGAACCACAAGACAAAAACCACGGTGATCAGCAGAGTGGCAGTGACAAAATCAAAAGCAGCGATCTTGTAGGGCGGCGTTATGAAATGAAGCGTAAAGATAAAATCGATGAACGCCTGCGCCCAACCGACCCACACCAGAAAAGACCAAAACAGATGCCACACCGCTCCGACTATGCCAAACACTACGCCGACAAGGACTTTATTCGTTTTCATCACTCGGACCCTCCATCGACCTCTGCAACCGATCGCTTTCTCCTAATCACAGAAGCGTGGCAAAGCTGATGCGCTTCTATTCTTTCACGAGCTTCCAACTCGGATCCGGATTGTATTCTGTCATGGCACCCGCGATCTGCGCCGTCTTTGGACCAAGATTCTTTTGATAGATGCGCCCTTGCTGGTTAACGATAAACGTCATCACACCTGAGCTTCCCCATTTGTCGGGATAAGCGACCAGAGCGTGGCCGGCAATCATGTTGCCGTTGATGATATAGCTGTATTTTCCTCCAGGGGCATGAGCCCCCTGCCGCGTAAGGATTTTGAAATAGTACCCGTGATACGGGGCGTGCTGCGGGGCCGAGCTATCGTCTTTCCGTCCGTAGCCTTCAGAACGAGCGGCGGCGACCAGGCTGCCTAACGGACTCGGTCTCTCGCCCTCGGCAGTCTCCCAGTACAGTCCGTCCCTCTTTCCCGGTGAGCTGATGAACTTTTGCGCGTACTCGGCCACGCCGTCCTTATCTGCGCCCGCTTCGGTGAAATACTGCCATTGGGCCAGAACATAGGCGCGCGCGGTGAGGATCGCCGACAACTCATTCTCTCCGATTCTCCGATTCAAAATTTCCTCTAGACCCGCCCGAGTGTCGAACCGCCACCGGTTCTCCTCTATGACAATCGGGATCGGAAAGGGCCAATTGCGCTCGCCGATTGTAAGGGTAAACTTCGCTTCATTCACGCGCTCTAGTTTGGCGGATTTTTCAACCGCGGAGGCGAATTGATCCATCTCGCGATTTTCCTGTACCGGATCTCCGGAGAACAATTGTTGTAAAGCGCCGACGCCGAAGATCTCTCCGAACGCGGCGCGATTTTTTGCCTTCGCCGCATCCACGAGCGTCTTCATGGCCTCTTCCGGAGTTGCGAAGAGTACTTGTTTCTCCGCTTGCTGCTGGGCGGTAGCGGCCGGAGTGCTGCGGGAAAGGACTCCAGACAGAAACACCAAGAACACCAAAACTGCACACACGCTTTTGCGACGATCGAATGCGTTTGCTCGCCATGCGTTCTCCATACCGTTAGCCCTTTCGTGTTTGAGATCTCTCGCCTTTCTCTCGGGTATGTGATCGGCTGCGCCGGCCCCGGGAATTCCAATCACGCAAGTCTGAGTGGTGCTCGCTCCAATCATCACCGCCTCCCCGGCGCGGAAGGCATCGGGCGAGGGGCCGGCGGACGAGGAGCAATGGTTGGACGGGCCGTAGGCGGCTGACTCACCCGGCTCCTACTCTCTTGTCCACGTTGGCTAGCGGCGCGAGGATCGAGAACGCTCCCGCTGCCACCGAATACCGTTTGGGGAGGCCGTTGAATATCTCTCGGCGCTTGTTGGGGTGCCGGCCGCACAACCTGGGGCGGTCGAGTGGATGGCGCCGGTATCGGCTGCACCGGCTGCGGTCTCGTTTGCGTGGGCGGCGGCCGCTTTTCCCGTGCCGCTGGTTCTTGCGCGGGCGCTCGCCCATGGTAGGCGTCAAGTCTCGGGTCAGTGACGTCCAGGTTGCGCCTGATGATCTTGTTACCTGCGTTGGGATTGCCGGTGTCGGGCCGCTTGTCGCGGATTAAGTTGTTGTAATTCACATCGCGATGAACGCTGCTGTAGCGATTGAGATTAATATAATCTACGTGGCGGTGAATGATATTTCGGTTGATTTGGATATTGGCATAGCGGCTGTTGATGTAGATGTTGGTGATGTGAATGATCGGACGGCTGCGTGCGATCCAACCGCTACCGAGCCAGCCATGATAGTAAATACGATGCCGATGCCAGTCGCAGTCGTGGTTCAGCCACGCCCCGATAGGGAACGGTGGACCAAAAAAGATAACGCTCGCCGGATATAACCCCAAATACGATCCAGGCCCGAAATAAACGATATTCGGGTCGTACGTCGGGACGTAGATGTACTGGGGTCGCGCGGGGACAATATTGATATCGTCGCCATCCACGTCCACCAGTTGCTGCTCGTTGGTGACTAGATTACCGGCCGAATGAGCGAGCGCGCGCAGGCGCTGGATTGACGTCATCACGTCAGTGGACTGGTAAACGTAAGCCTGGCCCACCGACGTGGTCCAATCGATCTGATCGCTCATCATGTAAAGAACAGAAGGGTAATGAGCGACGGCTTTGACGCTCACGTCCCATGGTTGATCGTCGATCGCGTTTGTATCGTTATAAGCGCGCATCCATCGCGCCGCCTCATCAACCTGATCCACAAAAGTTGCGGCGAGCAAAACCTGAGCTAATAGCGGGTCGGGATAGAGCGCGATCGGAGCCAACAGGTTATCGAGTTGCTCTGGAGAAAAGGGCTCAGCCGACGAGTATTCTTGAGCTTGTACCGTTGCGCTAACCAGCAACTCTCTTGAAGTCCCCACCCACCCAAAGAGAAGCGCCAAAGCTTCGATAGTGATGCCGAGTGAAACGACCAGCCATTTCTTCATTTTGTTCTCTCCTGGATGACGCTGGACCAAAACAGACTGACTACCACCGCCGAGTCTCGCCGCAATGAAGGACTCTCAGCCGTTTCGAATTCGATAAGGCGCCGCTTCTCTCCGCTCGCCACTTGCATGTCTGTAACAAGTGGTCGCAATGCCGCCTGGCGAAGAGTTCCAACCATAAGTTGGGTGTTTTTCGAAAAAGGGCGCCTGCGTTTATCAGACGCCCTTTTCCCCTGTCTGTGGCGAAATCAATGCTTTCTTCGGAGCTGGTCGCAAAGCGACCTCCAGATCCGACCTAGCCCGCCGCACTTTGCCTGCTGCTATCTCTCGAAGAGCCGTTACGACTTCTCGATTATCGGTTTCAAGAAGTGGTTTTGCCCCCTTCAAGAGTTGTTTTGCTCTTTTCGACGCGAGCACGACAAGCTCGAATCGACTGGCGACTTTCTCGAGACAGTCTTCCACCGTGATACGTGCCATAAAAATTTTCTCCCACAAAGTTGACGAGAAGATCTCCGACTCGCCGCTTTCAAAACGATAAGCCGGCAAACACTCGCGTCTTCCCCCTCTTCTTAAATCCTGACAGAAGACCAGCATGCGGGATAATTTCGCTTACCTATTCAATGAATGGATACTGGCACTCCTGATCGAGGTATCAATCGACAGCTTCTGGCCTAACGCCTCACCGAGCGGCCAACTCCGTCCGTTCCGATTCCGAAGATAAAAAATACGTCGATTGCCGCAAAGAACGTCTGCGTTGGAAATACGTATCTATCGGCCAGTTCCAGCATAAAGTTGGCAATGTTTCGCCGGCGTATTGTGCGCCGTTAGCTTTGCTCTGACTAAAGATCAGTTGCCAGCAACTCATTTCTTCTCCACTGACGTTTTGTGATTTCATTGATCCATCCTCCCTTGCTCACTCGTGGCAGATAGGCCGTTTACTCCGCGGCCGCGATCAGGCCGTGATCCATCAAGGTACGCGTTTGGTCTCGCGATCGCTTGATGATCTTTGTTGCCGTTTCGAGCAGTGCTTCCTTTGTCATTTTCTTTCTTGCCACGCCCTGCTCAATCGCTTTCAAACCGACGGCGGCCGCTTCGCGCGGGAAGAGATCCCAATCGTCCATCGTAGGCAAGATGTGCTGCGCCGACAGCCCCTTTTCTTCAGCGCATCGGGCAAGCTCCTCGGAGGCCGCGATGCACATTTCGTCGGTTATAGTCTTCGCTCCAACATCGATGACGCCGCGGAATATTCCCGGGAAACACAATGAGTTATTGACTTGATTGGAAAAATCAGATCGGCCCGTGGCGACGATTCGTGCGCCCGCTTCTGCTGCTTCCCACGGCCATATTTCCGGCACAGGATTGGCGCAAGCAAAGACGATCGCATCCCTGGCCATGGCTCCAACCCATTCCGGCTTGATAATGGCCGGACCGGAGTAAGCAATACACACGTCCGCTCCCCTCAAAGCCTCAGCAATGCCGCCGCTTCTATTCTCAGCATTAGTCGTTTCGCATATCCGCCATTTGAATTCGTTGCCTGGCGAGTTTAGATCGTTTCTGTTCCGATGAAGAATGCCTTGGGTATCGACCATGAGTATACTTTCGGCTGTGAAGCCCGCCGCAACGAGCACTCTGAAGACCGCAACATTGGCCGCACCGGCTCCGAGTAAAACAATGGCGACGTTGCGCTTGTCCTTGCCGACGATTTTCAGCGAATTCACCAGTGCCGCGAGCGTGACGGCTGCAGTGCCCTGCTGGTCATCGTGCCAGACCGGAATGCTCATCTCGCGCCGCAACGTGTCTAACACCGCAAAACATTTCGGCTTAGCGATATCTTCAAGATTGACGCCGCCGAAGGTCGGCTCAAGCCATTTGCAGGCTTGAATGAGTTCATCCGGTTCTTTAGTCGATAAACAAAGAGGAAAGGCATCGACCCCGCCAAGGTACTTGAACAGAATCGCTTTGCCTTCCATAACCGGCAGCGCGGCATGAGGACCGATATTACCCAGACCAAGAACCCGGCTCCCATCCGAAATGATAGCGATGAAATTCGCTTTATTAGTATGATCGAAAACCCGCTCGCGGTGGGCCTCGATATCGCGGCAGGGCATCGCCACTCCCGGCGTATACCAAATCGAAAAATCGCCGCAATCTTTGATCGGACACTTCGGAGTCACCTCGAGCTTGCCCCGATACACAGGATGTAATCTCAACGCATCTTCGTTCGGCTTGTTCGCTTTCGCCAAAAGCTCGGCTATGTTCGGCTTTTCTCCCATGCTTTGCTTCTCCTATCGCCGATGGTCCTTTCTGAAGGTTGGCAATTCGCAAGAAACAGGCCACAAGCGCGGCAAAGCAATTTAACGTTTTGCAATCGCTAAACGGTTTTCCTTTCCAGAACTGCGAAGAGCATCCGGCAGTCTTTTCGAAATTGATTATATAGCAGTTGGCAGTAACTTTTCTTTTCCGCTTCGGTATCGGGCCGGGCCGGCGGCACCACAATTGCACACGTCACTAATCACTCGAATTCTCATTTTGAGACCCCTCGTTGCGCTTGCCAATTGAGAATCGGAATGAAGGCGTATCGTTCATCGCAATTTAAGTCTGGTGGTCAATGAGCGCCGCAGATCTCTGCAGAAGAACCACCGCGTGTTGCGGGACTAAAGGGATCAGTTCTCCGCCATCTTTGTCTATGTACGCAATTAACCACAGCGACTGGCATCGGCTGGACCCTGCCCGCGTCGTGCAGGAGCTTCGCGGCGATGCGTCCTCCGGCTTGAGCGGGACGGAAGCAGCTCGGCGTCTGACACAGCATGGCCCAAATGAACTCAAAGCTTCTCACCAGATCAAGCCTTGGCTCATTCTTCTTGGTCAGTTTAAGAACGTGCTGATCTTGATTCTGCTGCTGGCCACCGTACTGTCGGCTTTCTTGGGACATACGGCTGAGGCAATCGCCATCGTCATCATCGTCCTTTTCGCTGGGCTCTTGGGATTCGCTCAGGAATACCGGGGAGAACGGGCATTGGATGCGCTGCGCCGGATGGCCGCGCCGACGGCAACCGTCCTGCGCGACAGCGCGGAGGCGATCGTGCCGGCGCGGAACATTGTCCGGGGCGACATCGTCTTGCTGCGCTCCGGGGATAAGGTTCCCGCGGATGCGCGGTTGATCGAAGCGGTTAACTTGCGCATCGATGAGGCCGCTCTCACAGGGGAATCGGTTCCGGTGGAAAAACAAATTGGCGCCCTGAGCAACGGTGAATGGCCGGTGGCAGACCGAAAGAACATGGCTTACGCGGGCACCGCGGTCACTTACGGCCGCGGCAAAGGGATTGTCGTAGAGACGGGCATGATGACCGAATTCGGCAGGACCGCCGCAATGCTCCAGACGGTGGAAACGGCAAAGACACCGCTGCAGGAAAATCTGGATAAACTCGGCGCTACGCTGGCGCGCGGCGCTTTGTTGATCGTCGCGATCATCGTGGCTTTGGCTTTGTATCAAGGTCAGCCGATCATGCACATGCTCGTTTTCGGAATTGCGCTCGCAGTAGCGATCGTGCCCGAGGCGCTTCCGGCAGTCGTAACTATTTCGCTCGCTCTAGGTGTGCAAAGGATGGCCAAGCAACATGCGCTGGTGCGCCGTCTCCCTGCAGTGGAAACCCTCGGTAGCACGTCCGTCATTTGCTCGGACAAAACCGGCACCCTCACCAGAGATGAGATGACGGCGCGTAAAATTTACGTTGCCGGAGACGTGTTTGAAGCGACCGGCACCGGTTTTGAGCCAGAGGGCATTTTCATTCACGAAGGCTCTGCCGTGCCGCCGCCGGAGCCATTAAAGCTGCTTTTAACCGCGGGCGCACTAACTTCGGATGCGCAGCTTTCCCAGGCGGACGGGCGCTGGCAGATTAAAGGAGACCCGACCGAAGGCGCGTTGGTCGTGTTGGCCGCCAAAGCCGGCTTGAAGAAAATCGATCTTGAAGCAGAGTTTCCGCGCGTGCACGAAATTCCATTCAGCTCTGAAGCCAAGCGCATGACCACGTTGCATCGCTCTCCTTCCGGATGGGTGGCCTTTGCCAAAGGCGCGCCGGAAATAATCATAGAAGGCTGCACGCATGTATTGGCATTATCCGGACCGGAGCCATTGGATGAACCAGCCAGAGAGACCCTACTTAGAGCCGCACAAGCGATGGCGCGCCGGGCGCTTCGCGTACTGGCAATCGGATACAAGCCAGAGGCGACACTCGAAGATTTTGCGCGCGATATGGTGTTCTTGGGATTGGTAGGAATGATCGATCCGCCCCGCTCAGAAGCGCGAGCTGCGATCCAAAGATGTGAACAGGCGGGCATTAAGCTCGTCATGATCACCGGAGACCATCCTGTGACCGCGGAGGCGGTGGCACGCGAGTTGGATTTGCTCAAGACGGGCCGAGTGATCACGGGAACCGAGCTCGACGCTACGAGCGTGCAAGAATTCGAGCGCGAAGTGGAAAGCGTTTCAGTGTATGCCCGTGTCTCACCCGCCCATAAGCTGCGTGTGGTCACGGCGCTGCAGAAAAACGGTCATATTGTCGCCATGACGGGTGACGGCGTGAACGATGCCCCGGCTCTAAAGAAGGCCGATATCGGCATCGCCATGGGGATTACCGGAACGGACGTGAGTCGAGAAGCCGCCGCCATGACCCTCACCGATGACAACTTCGCCTCCATTGTCGCCGCGGTCGAGGAGGGACGCCGCATCTTCAACAACATCAAGAAATACCTGATGTATCTGCTCTCCTCCAACATCGGCGAGATCGGTCTGATGCTCGGTGCCGCCTTGCTGGGTTTACCGCTTCCACTAACGGCCGTGCAAATTCTTTACGTGAACCTCGCCACCGACGGCCTTCCCGCGTTGGCTTTGGCGGTGGACCCGCCCGAAGATGACTTAATGCGCCGCCCGCCGAGGAATCCGCGCACCGGCATCTTCACTCGACCGGTCGTGGTGCTGATGGTGCTGGGGGGACTATGGTCGGCGATGGTTAATCTGGCGTTTTTCCTCTGGCTGCTGGATTCCGGCCGCAGTCTGGCCGAGGCGATGGCCTTGATTTTTATTTTGCTGGTGATGATCGAATTCTTCAAAGCCTACAACTTTCGCTCTGATCGCGTTTCAGTGTTGCGCCGTCCATTTGCCAATCGCTGGCTCAATGCTGCAATCCTGGCTGAGCTTCTGATTTTGGTTGTGATTATCTATCTGCCGTCTTTCCAGCTGCTGTTGGGTACCTTCACCATGCGCGCCGCAGACTGGATGCTGATTGTCGGCTTAGCGTTTACCATTACTCCAGTGTTGGAGACGCTGAAATGGCTGACGCGGCGCGGTTGGTTGGGAAGGACAGTCTGAGAAGAAGGCGCCGGGATCATCAGAATGGGAATGCGTCGTTTGTATTAGTTTGCGCTTGGTTCCTGTACCGAATTACCGCCTCTCGGAAACTTTCAACTCCGCAAAACCGTCGATGGTTTTTTCCCACCTGTGAGAAGAGAGACTTTGTTCCTCGAAGGTTCATCAATGGTCATCGAGTTTCGTCATTGGCATAGCAATTGCCCCTTAGCGGACTTGAAATCAGTCGAACTAATAATATCGGGCTCCTGAGATGATGCGCACAATTGCAATATGAATGCGGAGGGTCAGAATAGACATTCTCGGAGTGAAACACATCCGGAGCGGTCCATTAATTTTTCGGCGGGTACACCTTGGTGAAAATCATCTGGAATGCAACGAGTCTCGATCACGCGGCTTGAAGCAGAAAAAAGCGGTTTTTCTGGAATATAGGGATGACCGAGGGTCACTGGGAGCTTTTTCCGCACGGCGCTGACGTAGGAGTTAGAGGCACCGGCATTTCTAAAGCGCAAGCTTTCGAACAGGCCGCAGTGGCGTTGACCGCTGTGATTACGGAGCCGGCATCGGTCTCTGCCAAAGAGTGTATCGAGATCGTATGCGAAGGGGCGGATGATGAGCTTTTGCTCGTTAACTGGCTCAATGCCGTGATCTACGAAATCGCAATCCGCCGGATGCTCTTCGCCCGTTTTGAGGTGTGCATCGAAGGCACAACCTTGCGTGCACGGGCATGGGGAGAAGCCATCGATATAACTAGGCACCAGCCGGCCGTCGAGATCAAAGGCGCAACTTGCACAAGTCTCGCGGTGCGGCGGGACGACAACGGCAATTGGTCGGCGCAATGCATCGTTGACGTCTAGAGGGAAAGAACCATGGATACCTCACGCCTGCAAAGAAAATCTGACAATGAATGGTGGATTCAACCTTTCGGCAAGATGCGCGTGCCTGCGGTAATCTTCGCTACCGAGGCACTGATCCGCGACATGGATGAGAAGGTTTATGAGCAGGTTACCAACGTCGCCACCTTGCCGGGAATCGTCAGGGCCTCGTATGCCATGCCGGATGCGCACTGGGGATATGGATTTCCGATCGGCGGCGTGGCGGCTTTTGATGCCGAGAGAAATGGCGTCATTTCGGCCGGCGGTGTTGGCTTTGACATTTCCTGTGGTGTGCGGACGTTGCTTACGGGTCTGAGTCTGAAGGACGTTGGACCCGCTAAGGAACATTTGGCTGATGCATTGTTCCGAACGGTTCCCGCAGGTCTTGGGAGCCGGGGAAAACTCAGCCTGAATCGGAAGGAGATGGACGCCATGCTAACCGGTGGCGCGCGCTGGGCCGTCGCACACGGTTACGGCAGAGCGGAGGATCTACAACGGGTCGAAGAAGGCGGTTGCATCCCTGGAGCGCGACCGGATGAAGTCTCTGATCGTGCAAAGAAACGACAGCAAGATGAAATGGGAACTCTCGGCTCTGGCAATCATTATCTCGAAGTACAGCACGTCGCGAGCGTTTTCGATGAGGAGATAGCATTGGCTTATGACCTGCGCCACGCCGATGTCGTGCTCAGTATCCACTGCGGCTCGCGAGGGCTCGGCCACCAAATCGGCACGGAGTTTCTGACGCGGATGGCCGCCACCGCGTCACAGCATGGAATCGACTTGCCCGACCGGGAGCTCGCTTGCGCGCCGATCAACTCTCCTGTCGGGAAAACGTACCTGGGGGCCATGCGGGCTGCGATCAATTGCGCCCTGGCCAATCGGCAGATCATCACGCATCTGGTCAGGCAGGCCTTTAACGAAGTTTTGCCGCAAGCGGAGCTGCCGCTGCTATATGATGTGTCGCACAACACTTGCAAGGTTGAAGAGCACATCTTGGACGGCAGACCATCAAAATTGTTCGTCCATCGCAAAGGCGCCACGCGCGCTTTCGGTCCCGGCCACCCGGCTATTCCCGAAGCACTGAGAGCTTTTGGCCAACCTGTTCTGATCGGCGGGACGATGGGGACCGCCTCCTATGTTTTGTCAGGCACGGCCAAAGGCATGGAGCTAGCGTTCGGCTCCGCCTGTCACGGCGCCGGCCGCGCCATGAGCCGCCATCAAGCTTTGAAACAGTGGCGCGGAAGTGAAATTATTCAGGGTTTAGCCACTCGCGGTGTCTTGATTCGCAGCCGCTCAATGCGCGGCATAGCCGAGGAAGCGCCCGGAGCTTACAAGGATGTGACCGCGGTCGTGGAAGCAGCAGATCACGCCGGCTTAGCTCGGATGGTAGCACGGCTCGAGCCCGTAATCTGTATCAAAGGGTGAGGTGTGGCGAAGACATATTACGTTCCGACAAAGAGGAGGTTGGCATGTCTATATTGGGACCCGTAGGGACCTTCGTTGTCATCCTTGTGATCGTGATTGCTAGCGGGATTAGAATCATGAAGGAATATCAGCGCGCTGTGATTTTTAGGCTTGGGCGCATGGTCGCGGCCCGCGGTCCTGGAATCATTTATGTGATCCCGCTCATTGAAAAAATGGTCCGGGTAGATCTGCGCACGGTCACGATGGATATTCCTCCCCA
>JBGPIK010000070.1:0-21421 GCA_041484845.1 Binatia bacterium
ATATCCCATTTCAAGCGCTTCAGAAAACTCATCGACCGATTCATCACTCTCTCGATTGAACGATCGCAGCTCAGGATGAAAATGGATAAAGAGCAGTGAAAGGAGGGTGTCAGATTACTGAGAACTCGGTAGTCTTGAGTTTTCTACAATGCATATTTAACCTCACAGAGGGTTTCCCTAAGTACTTACTAGATCCTCCTGCCCCAATTCTCAAACTTAGCGGTGTCCCAGCGGCGAAATGCTTTGCTCGAACGCCGGCAAAATAAGGATTGTTCGGTTGCTGCGGCGACGTGGCGCGAGCGTCGGTGCTCCGTGCGCGCTTCGAAGTAGCGCGCCATCACCCATTTCGCTTGTTGACTTTTTATGGCGTAAATCATTATAAATGCTTACGTTAGGGTATCTTCCTTTACGAGTGAAATTTCCCTACATTGACCTCAGTCCGGATCTCTGCCGGCGGCGTGATGGCCTGTAGCAGAACAGGATGATTAAAGGAAACAATGCGAAGTCACCTTAGAGATCTCTTGTCCCGAGCTATCGAGAAAACGGCGAAGGGGGGAGAGCTGCATTCGACAGATCTCCCCCCTTTGTTTCTTGAGCCGCCGAAACAACGCGAGTTCGGCGACCTCGCCACCAATGTCGCCATGGTTTGGGCCAAAGCGGCGAAAAGGCCGCCCCGGTTGATTGCCGAAAGCATTCTTAAAAACATTGAAGACCCAGAGGGAATCCTTGTACGCAAGGAGATCGCCGGCCCGGGGTTTTTGAATTTCGCCTTCGCGCCGAAATTTTACTACCAGCGCTTGCGCGAGCTTATCGCGGGCAAGCATTCCGAACTAGACATTGGCCGCGGCCAGAAGGTTCAAGTTGAATTCGCCAGTGTTAATCCGACGGGGCCGCTCCATGTCGGCCACGGGCGCGTGGCGGTCATCGGCGACGTTTTGGCGCGTCTGCACCAGGCGACGGGATTTGAAGTCGAGCGCGAATACTATGTCAATGACGCCGGCAAACAGATGGAGAACCTCGGACTTTCGCTTTATGCCCGCTACCGCGAATCTTTTGGCGAGAAGATCGAATTCCCTGAGGACGGTTATCCCGGCGATTACGTGAAGGAGATCGCGGGGGAGATTAATCGCCAACATGGCGCCGAGTTTCTTAACGTCTCCGCTGATGCTGCCGTCGAATTCTTTCGCGAATACGGTGGCAACTCCCTGCTGAACACGATCCGTCGGCAGTTGAGCGAGTTCGGCATTCAGTTCGATTCTTTCTTCAGCGAAAAGGCTCTGCGCGAGCGGAGCGAGGTGGTCCAATCGATGGACCTGCTACGGTGCCGTGGCGTGCTCTACGCACAGGACGGCGCGGAGTGGTTCAAGTCAACCCAATTCGGCGACGACAAAGATCGCACCCTAGTCAAGAGCGACGGCGAACTCACGTACTTCGCCAGTGATATCGCCTACCACCGTAACAAGTACGAGCGACATTTTCACAAGCTTATCAATGTGTGGGGCGCGGATCACCATGGCTACGTTCCGCGCTTGAAAGCGGCCATGGAGGCACTCGGTTACGATCCCAACATTCTTCAGGTTGTCCTCGTGCAAATGGTGCAGCTCACGCGCGGCGGGGAGCCGGTGCGGATGGGTAAGCGCACGGGTGAATTCGTCGCGCTTGAAGAAGTTTTGGAGGAAGTCGGACGCGACGCGGCGCGGTTTTTCTTTCTCATGCGCAAGTCCGATAGCCATCTTGATTTCGATTTGGATCTCGCGAAGCGTCAATCGAGCGAAAACCCCGTCTTTTACGTACAGTATGCCCACGCGCGAGTCGCCAGCATCTTCGAGCAGGCGCGCAAGACCGAATTGAATATTGCCGATTGGACAACTATTCCTGTGGAACGACTCGAGCTTGCTGAAGAGCTGGATTTAATCCGCAGCACAATTCAATTTGACGACGTCATAGAGGATAGTGTCAGAGAGCTGGAACCGCATCGATTGACTTTCTATCTGCTCGAACTGGCCGGCGAATTTCACCGCTACTATAACCGACACCGGGTAATCTCCGACGACGAAGGATTAAGCGGGGCGCGGCTCTTGCTTGTGCAAAATGTTCAAAAAACAATTCGCCGCGGGCTCGAGATTTTAGGTGTCGATGCGCCCTTGAAAATGGCAGCGCGATCCGACGCCGAAGCGTAGGGCTCTTTAACCGATAAACATAGGAACAACCCATGGCAGAGAATCGAAGAGGCAAGGACAGACGCTATTACTTCACTTTGGGTCAGATGGTGCTATTGGGCACAGCGTTTACTCTAACGGCGCTGGTTATTTTCTTTTTAGGAATATTCGTCGGCAAGGGAATTGAAGCGAGAAAAATGATTAAGCCGGAGGAGCCGTTAATTAAAATTCCGGTTCAACCATCGGCCCAAGGCTCAGTCGGCACTGCCGCAGTACCGGCTAAAGAAGAACTCACGTTCTATGACACTCTAACAAAGTCGCCCCAGGTACATCCGATGGTTGAGGAGAAGGCCAAAGAGGGGAAAGCGCCGGATAAGCCCTTAAAACGAGAAGTTAAAGAGACTAGGCCGGAGCCCAAAAAAAATCCGGCGCCGGTGCCGCGGAAGGCGATGGAAAAAAATCTTGATAAAGGCGTTTCGCCGGTCGCGGAGACAACCAAAGGCGCAACGGAATCAGAGAAATCCGTCAAACCGGAATTCAAAGATGGCAAAACCGAGGGTAAGGCCAATGGCGCAGCCGGCACGCAGAAGGTCGCCGACAAGAAGGCAGAGAAGGCGACGCCATCCGCCGAAGTCGCAAAAGCAACTTCGGCTCCGGAGAGCGCCGAGCAGAAGGAAGTGGGCAAGACCTGGTCGGTCCAGCTCAACGCTTTCCCGGACGAGAGGTCCGCGAAACAATTAGTTGATCGGCTCAAAAATAAGGGTTACAACGCCGTAATAGGCGAAGCCCGCAACAAAGGAAAAGTTTGGTACCGCGTTCGCGTAGGCAAATACGGCTCTCGGGAAGAGGCTGACAAAGCATTAGAAAATTTCAAGACTAGAGAGAATTTCGATAAGGCGTTTGCCACCAGCCGGCAGTAGTAAGGAATGGGTTATCATGAATATCCGTGAAGCGATCGATAAACTCGTGAATCGGGTCTCTCTCTCTGAGTCCGAGACCATCGACGTCATGAATCAAATCATGACGGGCGACGCGACGCCTCTACAAGTCGCGTCGTTTTTGACCGCATTGCGGATGAAAGGCGAAACCGTCGAAGAGATCACTGGTGCCGCGCGCGTCATGCGCGAGAAGGCTCATCGAGTGAATGTTGGTTCGAACATTGTTCTGGACACCTGCGGCACGGGCGGGGATCAAAAAGGCACTTTCAACATTTCCACGACTTGCGCTTTTGTGGTTGCAGCGGCCGGCGTGAAAGTCGCGAAACACGGCAATCGTTCCGTGTCGAGCCAATCCGGCAGCGCCGATGTGCTGGCCGCATTGGGCGTCAAAGTGGACGCCCCGAAGGAATGTGTCGAAGCGTGCATTGCCGAGATCGGCATCGGCTTTCTGTTTGCGCCGCTGCTCCACGAGGCGATGAAGTATGCGGTCCAGCCGCGGCGTGATATCGGCATCCGCACGATCTTTAACCTCTTAGGCCCGCTTACCAATCCGGCTATGGCCAATTATCAGTTGATAGGGATATACAGCGGCGATCTCGTCGGCGCGATCGCTCATGTCCTTAAGAACCTCGGCAGTATTCGCGCCATGGTCGTTCACGGGTTAGAAGGTTTAGACGAAATTTCGCTCTGCGGTCCGACGCAAGTTGCGGAATTGCGGAATGGAGAAGTTAGAGAGTACCTGATCGAGCCTGAGCAGCTAGGATTAAAACGTTGCGCGTTGGCCGACCTGCACGGTGGTAGCGCGGATCAGAGCGCGGCCGTTGTCAGGGAAATTTTGCAAGGCAACAAAGGGCCTGCGCGTGATGTCGTCTTGCTGAATAGCGGAGCGGCACTCTATTTGAGCGGCAGTGCGGATTCCGTCAAAAATGGCATGGGCCTAGCGGCCGAGTCCATCGACAGCGGCAAAGCGCGCAATAAGCTTGAGCAGTTGGTGCGCATGACCAACGCCGCCTAGATCCATGGTTGAATTTCTGGCGACCATTGCCCGGCACGTTCGCGAGCAGGTTGAGCACCGGCAACGCAAGTTGCCTATTGCCGCGCTGCGCGAACGGGAGTTGTTTCATGCCCCGGCGCGCGGTTTTGCCCGAGCCGTGACCGGCGAAGGACGGCGCATCATCGCCGAGGTGAAAAAGGCGTCGCCGTCTAAAGGAGTCATTCGCGAAGATTTCGATCCCGTTGCGATTGCCCGCGACTACGCCATGCACGGCGCCAGCGCCATCTCCGTGTTGACGGAGGAACATTTCTTTCAGGGAAGTCTTTCGTACCTGGAGCAAATTAGGGGCGCGGTGACCGAACCGTTGCTGCGCAAGGATTTCATCATAGATCCTTATCAATTGTTCGAAGCCAAGAGCTATGGGGCGGATGCGGTCTTATTCATTGCGGCGTTGCTTGACCCTCAACTCTTGCGCGATCTCATTGAGCAAGCCAAGGCGCTTTCACTGGACGCTCTGGTAGAGGTGCATAGCGAAGCGGAACTCCACGCAGCCGTGGAATCAGGGGCGCAACTGCTGGGCATTAACAACCGGGATTTAAAAACGCTTGAAGTGAGTTTGTCAACGACGGAAAAACTGGCGCCGCTGATTCCCCGCGGCATGCCGGCGGTTTGCGAGAGCGGCATCGATAGCCTGGAGCAAATTCGTCGCGTCGAACAATGGGGCATCCGCGTATTTCTCATCGGCGAGTCGCTGATGCGCGCGCGCCACCCCGGGAAAAAGTTACGCGCACTGTTGGAAAAGGACTGAGTCCTGAGTGCCAAGATCGCGTGCTGAGTCACGAGTGCTGAGGACTGAGTTAATAGGCCTGAGCTTAACTTCATTCGGACTATTCTTGCTCAGCACTGTATTTCGTTATGGTCAAAGTCAAAGTTTGTGGCATCACCCGTCTTGACGACGCGGAAAAGGCATTAGAATTTGGCGCCGACGCGCTGGGATTTAATTTTTACCCGCCGAGTTCCCGCTATGTTGACAAGGAAAGCGCCCGTGTCATCCTTCTGCGTTTGCCGGAAGGCTCGTGCAAGGTAGCCGTTTTCGTCAATGAAGCGAAGGAGAAGGTGCGCGAAATTATTGCGCAGGGAGAGTTGCAGAGCGGGCGGCAGGCGTATCGTTGCCTGCAGTTCCACGGCGAAGAAGACGCGGAATACTGCCGCGGTTGGCCAATGAAAGTGATCAAGGCGTTTCGCGTCAAAGATCAAAAATCATTGCACGGGCTGGAGGCGTTTCCGGCAGACTTTTACCTTTTGGATTCCTGGTCACAGGGATACGGCGGGTCGGGCGCGCCCTTTCCCTGGGAGTGGCTCGAAGGGCTGGAGAGCGGAAAAATAATTTTGTCGGGAGGCCTAACAATTTCAAACGTCGCGAATGCCGTTCAGCGCATCAAGCCTTACGCCGTCGACGTTTGCAGTGGCGTGGAAGCGCGCCCCGGTGTTAAAGATCATGCGAAACTCAAAGAATTCATTCTCCGCGCCAAAGGTGCCTGACCGGCGCGGTCACTTTGGTCCCTACGGCGGTCGTTATGTGGCGGAAACGCTCATGCCGGCCTTAACGGAATTGGCAGGGGCGTATGCCGAGGCGCGTCGCGATTTAACCTTTCGACGGCAGTTCCAGTACTATTTGCGGGAGTATGTCGGAAGGCCAACTCCGCTTTATTTCGCCGAGCGGCTCACCCGGACGCTCGGCGGCGCTAAAATATATCTTAAACGCGAAGATCTCTGCCACACCGGTGCGCACAAGATCAATAATGCCGTTGGCCAAGTTCTTCTGGCGCTTCGGATGGGCAAGAAAAGAATCATTGCGGAGACCGGAGCGGGTCAGCATGGCGTGGCGACCGCAACCGTAGCGGCGCGATTTGGGCTGGAATGTGAGATCTTCATGGGCAAAGAAGATGTCGCGCGCCAGTCGCTCAATGTCTTTCGCATGAAACTGCTCGGCGCCAAGATGCGCGTAGTGGATTCAGGCAGTCAAACGCTGAAGGATGCGATGAATGAAGCGCTGAGAGATTGGGTGACCTATGTGCGCACCACCTATTATTTAATCGGCTCCGTGGCGGGACCCCATCCGTACCCCATGATGGTGCGCGATTTTCAATCCGTGATCGGTAAAGAAGCGCGCCGACAGATTCTCAAGCAAGAGGGCAAACTGCCGAATTATCTGGTTGCCTGCGTCGGCGGCGGCAGCAATTCCATGGGGCTATTCTATCCGTTTGTCAAGGATCGCAGAGTGAAGATGCTCGGCGTCGAAGCCGCGGGACAGGGGCTCCGCACCGGCAAACATGCGGCTTCGGTGCTCGGCGGCGAAGTCGGCGTGCTCCACGGTAGCAAAAGCTACGTCCTGCAAGATGATCAAGGTCAGATTCGTGAGACCCATTCGGTGGCGGCTGGATTGGATTATCCCGGCGTCGGCCCGGAACTCAGTTATTTACGCGATCGCGGCAGAGTAGAGTTTACCTCGGCGACCGATCGTGAAGCCATTAAAGCGACCCAGTTTCTCGCGCAAGTGGAAGGGATTATTCCCGCTTTGGAGAGCGCCCACGCGATCGCCGCCGTTATGCGGCTGGCACCGCGACTGGCGAAGCATCATACGATCGTGATAAACCTTTCCGGGAGAGGCGATAAAGACATGACGACCGTGGGCGATTATCTCGGGGTCAAACTATAATAAGCCGGTTCAAGGTTCAAGTTAAAGGAAGACCTTTTAAACTTCGAACCTTGAGTCTTGAATATCGTTCAACGATGAGTCGTATTGGAAAAAAATTTGCTGAATTGCGTCAACGAGGGGAAGCCGCGCTGATTCCGTTTGTTACGGCCGGCGATCCGGATCTCGATACCACTCTTGAGATTCTGCGCGCCCTGGAAAAAGGCGGAGCCGACTGTATCGAATTGGGGATACCCTTTTCAGATCCGACGGCGGATGGACCGACGATCCAGCGTTCGTCGGAGCGCGCGTTGAAAAGCGGCGTCTCTTTGCGATCCATCTTTCGAACCTTAAGCGCATTCCGTCGTGGCTCCGAGATCCCGGTCATTCTATTCGGCTACTATAACCCCCTCTTTCATTATGGTGTTGAGGAGTTTTGTCGGCAAGCGGCGCGTGCCGGCGCTGATGGAATGCTTTGCGTCGATCTGCCGCCCGAAGAGAGCTTGGAGTTGAGATGTTGGGCAGACGCCGCGGGCTTGGATCTCGTTTATCTCCTGTCGCCGACGAGCGATATCGAGCGCATACGTTTGGTCGGACACAGCGGCCGTGGGTTTATTTACTATGTCTCGGTTACAGGTGTAACCGGCGTACGGCGCACGTTTGATGATCGGCTGCGTTCGCAGGTGGCGCGCGTGCGGCGCATGACGGCACTACCGGTGGGGGTTGGTTTTGGTGTTTCAACACCCAATCAGGCTGCCTGGATCGCTAAGTTTGCCGATGCCGTGGTCGTCGGCAGTGCTTTGGTCGAAATCATTGGGAAGGCGCAGGGAAGCGCCGAGAAGGTCCGACGTGCCGGCGCTTTCATCGCCAATCTCAAACGGGCGATGAAACGAGTACGCAAAAGGAATAGCCCGCGCTTATCAGCATCGAAATCGGAATGCAGGATCGACCTTTAGCTTCGCTGGTCGTCGCGTATCGCCGTGGCTTCCTATTCGGAAACTCTCGAACGGATTTATAACCTTCGCGGCGGCGAGATCGATTTACGCCTGGATCGCATGGACCTGGCGCTTTCGTTGTTTGATCATCCCGAAAAGAAGTTTCCTTCCTTCCACATCGCCGGAACCAATGGCAAAGGCTCCACCGCGGCGATGCTTCATCGCATTTTATCGCTGGCCGGCTATCGCACGGCGCTTTATACGTCGCCTCATCTGGTCTCGTTTACCGAGCGCATGCGCATCGACAACAGCGAGATCTCGCCCGATGAAGTAACCGAATTGGCCGAAGAGGTGCGCGTGACTACGGCTGCCGCCAACGTACCGCTCACTTTCTTTGAGTATATTACGGTGATGGCATTTATATATTTCGCGCGGCAGAAAATCGAAGTTGCCGTTGTCGAGGTCGGCCTAGGGGGTAGGCTCGATGCCACCAATCTGGTTGTGCCCGTGGTATCAGTGATCACGACTATATCAAAGGACCATGAGGCCTACCTCGGCGCCGATTTGTTATCCATTGCGCATGAAAAAGGAGGGATCATTAAGCACGCTATTCCCGTGGTAGTGGGAGCGGTGCCTGAAAGAGTAGCCGATTTGTTTCGAGACATGGCAAAGGAACGGTGCTCACCCTGCTATTTATTTGGGCCAAACTTCAGAATTTCCTTGAATAATGCGGGTGTTTTCGATTATACAGGTATAAAACGGAATTATGTATCGCTTTCCGTCTCCCTCCGTGGCCGACATCAGAGGAACAATGCGGCGGTGGCACTGGCTGCGCTCGAACTCGGGAGCGAAGCTTTTCCGGTTAGCGAGGATGTTGTTCGAGAGGGCTTGAGAACGGTCGCGTGGCCGGGCCGTTTCGAAATCGTCCGGGAAAACCCAGCGGTGATTTTGGATGGCGCCCATAATGGTGAAGGAGCGAACGCGCTCGCTGCGGAAATCGAAGATTATCGGCGCGGCCGCAAGATTAGGCTTCTCTTTGCGTCGATGGAAGATAAAGACTGGCGGTTGATGTTGGCGACGTTGACGAGATTCACGGATGAGGTGGTTTTGACGCGGGTTGGAATGGAACGAAGCGCTGATCCGCAATTGTTGGCAACCCAACTCTCTGACAAGATCCCGTACCATGTCATTGAGGACGCGCGGCAAGGCCTCAACTTCCTTCTCGGCAGCGCGCGCTCGGGCGACATCATTTTGGTAACCGGCTCGCTCTATTTGCTTGGCGAGATCCGGCCGGTCTTGCGGGAAACTGTGGCCGCTAGGCCGGCTGCACCTAAACCGGCCAATTCTACAGCGTAGACCAAGGCGATGAAATCAATAAAGACACTCGGGATGCAGATTTTTTTAGGCGTGCTGTTCTTGTTTCTGGAAGCGAGTCCTTCCTCGGCTCAAATCCTGCAGAGCGGATCTCAAAGCAGTAACGAACCGATCAGTGTTACCGCCGATAAACTCTCATCTGGCGATGGCGGATCCAAGATCGAAGCGAGTGGAAACGTCGAGATCAAGCGACAAGTCACCACACTTAAAGCCCAAGACGTCAGCGTCAACCGAGAGACGCAAGACGTCGAGGCCAAGGGAAACGTCTCACTCGATGACCCGGAGTGGAAAATAAAATCCGCCGATTCCGTTCAAATGAATTTGCAAAGGGAAACGGGCGAGATCCAAAATGGCGATTTATTTGTCGAAGATGGACACTTGAGCCTCAGCGGCCGCCGTTTTCAAAAGTTCGTCGGTCAATCTTATCATGTGGACGAGGCCTTTTTTACGACCTGTCTGTGCGACTCGGGTCCATCTCCGTGGCGCATTTCGGGTGACGCCATGGATCTTACGCCTGACGGTGTCGGAACCATCCGCGGCGGCTATTTTTACGTTTTTGATGTCCCGGTTTTTTACTTGCCCTATGGTTTTTTCCCGGTGAAGACCGATCGCCAAAGCGGTTTGCTTGTTCCGAAAATCGGCCAGTCTACAAAGGATGGGTTCCGCTATGAGCAACCCTTTTTCTGGGCAATTTCGAAAAGCACCGATTCAACGTTCGCTTTCGATTTCGAGAGCCGCAGCCGATGGGGTCTCTTAGGGGAACTGCGCACAATCATCAACCGCGATTCTGATTTTCAATTGAATGCATCTTATTTCAATGAGAGGCTACGTACGGATCGGTCTGTTGTCGATAATACCATCGCTAATCAGGATATCCCGATCAACCGCTGGAATATTGTTGGAACCCACCGTTATCTGACAACCACCAATTGGCTAACCTACAGCGACATAGCCGCTTATGGGGACGACTTGTTCACGCGCGAGCTCATTGACAGGTTTGATTTACCGGGTGCAAACGAAAATGACATCCGCCGAAGCCGTTTCAGCGAATCCCGTTTCGGGTTGTTTAGAGGCTGGGGGGACGCATTTGTAAAGGGCGAATGGAACTTCTATCAGGATTTTATTCAAAGAGACCCAACGACTTTCCAAAGAACGCCGCAAATTGCGTTTTGGGGCCGGCGCTTACTGCAGAATTTTCCGCTGGAGTTTCGCTGGCGCGCTGAAGGGGTAAATTACCTAAGGCGCGAAGGCGGTGACGGGTTGCGGTTGGATCTACGACCTGAAGTTGTGCTTCCCTTTAAACTGGCATCTTACCTTTTCGGCTCTTTGAGCGCTGCCCCGCGAGAAACCGTTTATCACCTTTATTCGCTTGCCCAGACCGATCGCAATGTGTCCCGTGAATTGGTGGAGATCCGCGGTAATATCGGCACTTCCGTTAGCCGGGTATTTGCCTTGGAGGGAGAGACTCTCAAGGGAATCAAGCATGTCATCGAGCCCGAGTTGAGCTATCTGTTTATCCCGGGCAGCAATCAAAGGCAAATACCGATCATGGACTTCGTTGACCGGGTTAATCGCAGGAACGTAATTACATTAGCCATCGCCAATCGCTTTTTGGGAAAATTCACTAGTCTCATGGGAGCGGGCTCGAATGACCCCAATATCGAGGCGCTAAACCCCGCGGCTACCGGCGATGTCCGGGAGCTTGGTTCGTTAAGGCTGGCGCTAAGCTATGACCTCAACCAGGAAAGAAAGGGCGGCGATAGCTTATCGGATCTCGATATCAAGCTGCGGTTTACGCCCTTAACTTATCTTGCCATCGGATTTGACGGCGGGGTCAAACCAGGCCCCTGGCAGGCCACGCAGGCGCGCGCGACCTTCGGAATCATCGATCCTCGGCCTTTGCGCCGCGTACTTGATCCGGACTTCAGCCGCCCCAACTCCCTTTCTTTGAGCTATCAGTTCCTGCGACGGGGCCCGAATGGTCTGTTGGCGGAGAATGCGAATATTGATTTGGATGCACCTCCGGTCTGCCCCCCTCCCCCCCCCAATCCGCTGGATCCAAGGTGCCCCCCCAGTTTCAATAAGGACGTTATCGGGCAAATAGCGGGTGATCTCGTCTATCACCTGCACGATCAAGTCATGGTCTCCCTTGCGGCAACTTACGACGTTCGCGATAACCGCTTTCCGGGGTATCATACGGCTGTCAAGTTCCTGTCCGGCTGCGAGTGTTGGACAGCAACGTTATCTCTCAGACATGAAATCAATCCGGCCAAAAACAGCATCAACTTTGATTTTAACCTGTTGGGACTAGGCGCACAAAGAAATACGCTTAAGTGACCCCTTGCCAGGGGATTGTAGCGTTTAGTCAGATTTATTTTTGCTCTCGAGTTTGTAGGGGCGATTGCGATCGAGAGTTGGCTGTTCGGGCTCTGGACGGAACGGTCATTCGAGCTGCGGCGAGGCCCTTTGTTCGCCCGCGCTCACGGCTCCCGAGAGCGCAAGATCTTTATTATTGATACCCCGGTGCCTTTGGGTCGGCAGAAATATTTTTCGCCCTTTTTTGGACCCCTATGGAACGTCGCTTCGTCGTGCTCGATCGGGACGGCACCATTATCGAAGAGTGCGGATATCTGTCTCGGCCCGATCAAGTAAAATTGATTCCGGGCGCCACTGCAGCGCTTCATAAAATGGCGGACATGGGCCTCGGTTTGGCCGTGGTTACCAATCAATCGGCGCTCGGCCGAGGGCTTTTCGGTGAAGACCGGCTGAAGGAGATTCATGATCAGTTCTTCCAAATGCTTGCGGCGGAAGGCATTCATCTGGACGGGCTTTATTATTGTCCCCATAAACCCGAAGATCAATGTTGGTGTCGAAAGCCCAGCATTGGTTTAATGCAGAAGGCGTCCGAAGAATTGGGCTTCGATTTGCGTACAAGTTTTGTGATTGGCGATAAAATGAGTGACATCGAGATGGGACGGCAGGCTGGGGCTGTAACTTTCCTGGTGCGTACCGGTTATGGAACGCAAGTAGCTCCCGATCAGGCTTTATCTGTCGACTATATTGTGGCCGATCTAGCGGAAGCGGCGGAAACGATTGCGGCATTGCTAAGGCGTGGAAAAAACTTCACCTGAGTAAGCGCCGATTTGTGACAGCGGCGTCAAAATTATGATCTAGCCTTCTTGGTAACACTCCGGTGCGCCCGACCGGCAAAGACGGCTCCATTCAGTGCTTCATCTTCAGTTTTTCTTGCACCAAGCTTGGAAGCGGATTCTTAAGCGTTCAATCCAGAGCGTCCGCACTGAATTCATACCCTTGCCGCCTATTTAAGTTCCCTGAAGCAAAACCCTTTGGCTGCAAATGGCCAGACGCATAGGATTGGTTTCCCCGCATATCAGAATCTGTTATCATAGGGCCAATCTTGCAATGGCGGAACCCTTATACATAGGAAAAATCGTCCATAAACCCTGGGGCCATGAGCTCATCTGGGCGCATACCGAACGCTACGTTGGTAAGATTCTTCACATTAACAAAGGAGAATCTCTGAGTTACCAGTACCACCGCGTCAAGGATGAAACCATTCGCCTGCTCAGGGGCGCCATGGAGATGGACCTGGAGACAAACGGCGTCAAAGCAAAGATCAGCCTTCAGCCGGGTGATTGTCTCCATATTATTCCGGGAATGAAGCACCGTATGATCGCCGTTGAGGTCTGTGATGTCCTGGAAGTTTCAACGCCCGAGCTGGACGACGTTGTGCGCTTGGAGGATCGTTACGGGCGCGCCGAAGCGGACAAGTAGTTGCGAGAGAACTCAAATCCTATGGACGCACCTTTAAATCTCGCGGGACGATTGGTCGAGCGCCGTCTCATCTCGGCCGAGGAAATGGAGCGGGTGATCAAGCTTCAACAAGAGCAACAGGCACCGTTTACTCGCCTTGTGGTCGAGCTTGGTTTTGTCTCAGAAGATGATCTCTTGCCGGTCTTGCGCGACCATTTCGAGTTACCTTTAGCAGCGCTGAAGGATTTTCCCACAACGGCGCTGCCGCTGGAATTTTCCCCCGGCGCTATCGAGTTCTTCAAACACGCGCGCATGGTGCCGGTGAAACTCGAGGGGCGCGAGCTTTTGATAGCGATCACGGATCCCCTAGACATTTCCCGTCTCCATTCATTAGAGCTGGCAACCGGCTTGCGCGTTAAACCTTTGCTGGCCAAGGAAAAGGAAATCTCTGCGCGCATCGAAGCGCTGTTCGGCAACGGCTCGAGCGACTCGCCGGGTCCGACGGCAGCTCGCGAAATCGAAGGCATCATAGACGAAGAGGATGTAGCTCATCTTCGGGATATGGCCTCCGAGGTCCCCGTCATAAGGTTGGTCAACCAAATGCTCGTCCGCGCGCTAGAAAGCCGCGCCTCGGACGTGCATATCGAACCCTTTGAAAACCAACTAAAGGTCCGCTATCGGATCGATGGCATTCTGCATGAGGTGGAGCCGCCGCCGCGGCAGCTTCGCGCCGCGGTGATCTCGCGTCTTAAGATTCTTGCTCAGCTGAATATCGCCGAGCGTCGCTTGCCTCAGGACGGCCGGATAAAAATCCGATTGGGAGGCAAGGATGTCGACCTGCGAATTGCAACGGTGCCGACGCTCTATGGCGAGAGCGTCGTTATTCGCTTGCTCGAGCGGGCACAAATTTTTACCCAGCTCGAAACTCTCGGGTTTCCGACTACCCTGCTCGAGCAATTTAATGCGATGATCCTCAAGCCTCACGGCATGATCTTGGTTACGGGACCCACGGGCAGTGGTAAGACCACAACCCTTTATGGCGCCCTGCAGAAGATCAACGATCCGGGGAAAAAGATCATCACCATTGAAGATCCGGTGGAGTATCAATTGAGCGGCGTCAATCAAATCCAAGTCAAGCCGCAAATCGGTCTTTCGTTTGCCAATGGACTTCGCTCCATCGTGCGCCAGGATCCAGACGTGATCATGGTCGGTGAGATCCGCGATTCCGAAACCGCGGAGATTGCGGTGCAAGCGGCGCTCACAGGGCACCTGGTTTTTTCGACGTTACATACCAACGATGCTGCCGGAGCTATTTCCCGACTGTTGGAAATGGGAGTTCAAGATTATCTGCTGTCGTCTTCGCTTCTCGGCGTGCTCGCGCAGAGATTGGTTCGCCGCCTGTGCGCGAGATGCCGGAACGAGGTCCCTTTTGCCGGAATCGCTAACGAGTCGGAATTCGGTTTTCCGGACGGTACGGCGCCGCGCACGGTGTGGGAAGCGGTTGGCTGCGAAATATGCAGCGGCACGGGTTATCTCGGACGTGTGGGAATATTCGAGCTGCTGGCGGTGAACTCTGAAATTTGCAAGGTCATTATCGAACGGGCAGATGCCGGCAAGATAAGAAAAATGGCGGTTCAGCAGGGAATGCGGCTGCTCAGAGACGATGGCTGGGACAAGGTGCGGCAGGGGACGACAACTCTCGCCGAGGTCCTGCGGGTCACCATTGAAGAAGGATAACGTACAGAACGTTTCCGAGTCCGAGGCTCTCAAATCATTGTAAACGCGGTTCCGTTCGTCGAATAAAGTAAATTGCGATGGCGTTTTTTCAATACCGCGCCGCAGATCAGGCGGGGAAGATCGTTGAAGGAGTGATGGAAGCCGAAGTGGAGCAAAGCGTGGTGTCTCGCCTGCACGAAATGGGCTGCATCCCGCTGCGAATCGCGGTGCCGGGCGATAGCGTGGGTTCGTCCACGCAACTGCGTCTATCGATTTTAAATCGGCGAAAAATAAGCCAACAGCAATTGCTACAGTTCACTCAAGAGCTCAGCACGCTTCTGGCCGCCGGCCTTCCGCTTGACCGCAGCTTGTCGATTCTTGGCGGGCTCATCGAAGAGAAAGAGTTCAGTGCGGTACTGAAAACGATTTTAGAAGCGGTTCGGGCCGGCAAATCGCTGGCGGCTTCTATGGGCGAGCATCCGGAAGTCTTTCCCAAGCTCTACGTTAACATGATCCGCGCTGGGGAAGCCGGCGGTATTATGGAAAGCGTTCTGCGCCATCTCGCCGAGTACCTGGAGACTTCCCAGGCTCTTAAAGAAGATGTTAAGTCTGCGTTGATTTACCCGATGATTCTTGCCACGGCCGCCGGGCTGTCATTGATTATCTTGTTTATCTATGTCATTCCGCGTTTTTCCGTTATTTTTAAGGACGTCGGAAAGGCTTTGCCTTGGATCACGCGAGTAGTCATCAATGTCAGTTACGCGCTCACGCAGTACGGTTGGATCGCGCTACTGCTGATTATCGTTGCGGCGGTAGGCGGCGTTTTTTATGTGCGCACTCCGGAAGGCAAGGCGGAAACCGATAGCGTCTTGCTGCGCATTTGGCTGTTGGGCGATTTAATTCGTAAGTTCGAAACTGCCCGTTTCGCGAGCACACTGTCGGCGTTATTGAAAGGGGGCGTGCCGTTGCTGGACGCACTGGGCACGGTCCAGGGAGTAATAGGAAATCGTCTGCTCGCGCGCGCTCTCGGTCAGGTTCAGCTGCGTGTCCGCGAGGGCAAGGGAATGGCGCGGCCGTTGGGCGAGAGCGGCTTGTTTCCGCCGCTGGCGCTGAACATGATCGCAGTCGGTGAGGAAACGGGTAAGCTGGAGGCTATGCTGGCGGAGGTCGCTGGATATTACGATCAAGAGGTCAAAAGGACGACCAAAAGATTAACTTCACTGCTCGAGCCTGCGTTGATTCTGGGGATGGGATTAATCATTGGGGTAGTGGTGGTTTCAATGCTAATGGCGATATTCAGTATCAATGATTTACCATTTTAAAAAAATCATATGCAACCGCCGAGGCTTCACGCTGATCGAGCTGATCGTCGTCGTGGTTATTATCGGACTGCTGGCCGGCTTGGTGCTGCCGCAATTTATTCGCCAGGAAGAAAAAGCCAAGCTCAAAGCGACGCGCGCGCAGATCGAGCTGTTCGCAACCGCTCTGGATACTTTTCGTTTGGACGTGGGACGTTACCCGACGACCGAAGAAGGCCTCCAAGCTTTGAGACAGAAGCCCGGCGGCGTGGAGCGCTGGGATGGTCCCTATCTTAAAAAAGATCTCCCGTTAGATCCTTGGAGCAAGCCGTACGTTTATAAGAGCCCCGGCGATCATGGTCCCTACGATATCATTTCCTATGGTGCGGATGGAGTCCCGGGAGGGGACGGCGATAACCGTGACATTACCAGTTGGGAGCAATAGCGACGGCTTTTCACTATTAGAACTCGTTTTGGTTCTAATGCTTCTTGCGCTCAGCAGCCTGATTGTGCTGCCCAACCTAGAAAAAAAACTTGAGGAGCGAACGATCAGAGGCTCGGCATTAGGTTTAGCGGCAGTCGCTCGCGATCTTCGTAATCGAGCTGTGGACCAAGGTGTCCCGCAGCGACTGGTTCTCAACTTGGCTCAAAACAGTTACAGAGGCGCTCAGGGCAAGGAAGTGCAGTTGCCACCCGATGTGAAGTTTGCCGACATCACCGGCGGCGAAATTCTTGACCAGGGCGTGCGCCAGTTTCTGTTTTTCCCCAACGGTAGCAGCTACGGCGGAGAAATCGCTTTGAGCGCGGGTGAGCATTCCGCTTCTTATTCTCTTCACTTCGAACCCCTCACCGGTAGAATTGAAGTCGCGCGTGACGCAAAACCGTGAAAGTTTCTAAGAAGATGAAGGGTGTCGCAATGGGCTTCACGCTCCTCGAGGTTGTGGTAGCCATGACCATTGTCGGGCTGGGAGTCGTAACGCTCTTGGAGATATTTTCTTTGGGACTGCGCCTCGGAGCAAGGAGCGCGGTACACACCGAAGCCGGCACCTATGGCCGTCAAGTCATGGATGAGCTGCTTGCGCGACGAAATCTACAGGACGGATCGGAGCAGCGAAGCTCTGGAGCGAACCGTCATTGGAAAATACAGATCCAGCCCATGGTGGAATCCGGTCAGACACTGGGATTGTCAAGCGCCTGGGGGCTTAAGGAAATCTTCGTGGACATGGTGGTTATGGATGCGGGACGTGAAAGGCATGTGGAGTTGAAAACTCTCCGTCTGGTCAAGAAGAAAAATCCATGAAGCCGCAATCCGCACGACTGACGTCGGAAATCGGCTTTACACTGATTGAGGTTGTGCTCTCCTTGTCGATCTTCGCATTGATTGGGACGATCCTGTATGGCGCGTTTTCGCTTGGTAACGGTGCATTGACTAAATCGCAGGCGAGCTTCGAAAAGAATCAGAAACTCCGCTCGTTAGGGGATCTGCTTGGAAGCTACATTCGCTCCTCTTATCCGTATCGCGCTTCAGCGCAGGATCAGGCGATCTTCTACCAAGGAGAAGAAGACAGCCTGACCTTCGTATCATCCTTTTCGCTGGCTTTGGGGGGGCGCGGGATGGCGAAAATACATATCTATCGGGATGGCGAACCCTCCAAGGATGGAATCCTCAAATTGGACGAAGAAACCCCGGTCCGTTTTGATGATACCGGAGAGGAGGGTGGTCAACGCAACAGTGTGGCGCTCCAGGCAGGAGTTGACAGTTTTCAGCTTTCTTATTTGGATCCCCAGAGCGACGATGAGAACTGGGAAGAGCGCTGGGACGGGCAAGAGCGAGGCATTCTGCCGCGCGCCGTGCGGCTTGTTTATCGGACCAAAGACGGCAAGGAGTCCCGCTGGATTATTCCGGTCATGATGAACGTGTTGGCACAATGAACCTGAAAGGTAGAAAATTTTTTCCATCCCCAGCATGCGCCAGCGAACGCGGAGTTGCGCTGATCATGGTTCTTTGGATTTTTATATTCCTATTTGTGGTTGCTTTTGATTTCAGTGCATCCGTGCGCGAAGAAGCAAACGCGGCGCATCGTTACCACGATGAAACCGAAGGTTATTACCTGGCGGTGGCGGGTTTCCAGAGAGGGTTATACGATTTTCTCAATCAGTCTACCGCAAAGCCACTGCAACGAGATCAACAACCTTCTGATTTGTTCGATGGGAGTTGGCGCGAGGGAAATCTTGGCGCGAGCGGTTACCGTGTGCGTCTCATGGACGAGGCGGGAAAAATCAATCTGAATCGCATCGACGAGAACGCGCTGCGTCGTGTCTTTACTAATCTTGACATCGAGGAGCCGCTGAGAAGCATTTTAGTCGATTCCATTATGGACTGGCTCGACGCCGATGATCTCCATCGCATCAACGGCGCGGAAAGCGACTACTATCGCTCTTTAACACCGCCTTACACGGCGAAAAACGGGCCTTTTGATACGGTCGAGGAACTTATGTGGGTCCGCGGTGTGACCTCATCGCTGTTTTTCGGCTATGCGGACGATAACGGGACTCAGGCAGACAGCGCTCGCCGGATCGGCCTGAGGGAGATCTTCACCGTCGACAGTCCCATTGACCGGGTCAATCTACGCACGGCGTCGGCGGAAGTAATTCACGCCATAGCTGGGATTCCACTGGATAAGACCCGCGTGTTTGTCGAAGAACGCAAGAAACTTTCTGAAAAAACATTAGCCGATTTACTCCCTCTGCTGGGCATCGGTGCGAGCGATGCGGCCATGCAATCGTTTGTCTTTACCAATCCCACCGTTGTCGCAGTGGAAGCCGAAGGGCAACCGGCCGAATCGCGTGTGCCGCGGCGCGTAAAGGGAATCGTGCGACTGGGGGGTGGCCAACAAGGGTATCAGCTTATCCGCTGGATCGACCGGGATATGGGACTACCAAGCGGTTAAATCATGAGCTACAATCGGCAAATTGAAAGAAACGCTAATCGTTTGCGCGCCGGCGAAAGGTGAGTTGCAGTGTCGTTCATTTCTTCCGATTGGATAAAAAACTTATCGCGGGCTGATTTTCTCACCAGTGTGGGCCTCTACCTTATGCCCGACCAGCTTGTGCTTGTCCGATTGCGTAAGAGCTTTCTTAAAATTTCTCTGACGGCGCAACAGATGCGGGAACTTCCACTGGGCGAAGATCGGCAGGCGATATCCGAATTGACGGGCTGGATCGCTGAGGATGTCCGCGAGATCGCCCTTAAAGCCGAGGGCGATAGCCGCGACCGGGCAGTTAAAGAAGCCATCGTATCGCTCCTGCCCTATCTTAATGCCGCCAAGGACTCCGTGTACATCTGCGTTCCGCAAGAACTGGCTATCGTGCAAAAGCTCTATTTCCCCATCGCCGCCGAGGCCAATCTCGCGCAAGCGCTCGAGTATGAGATCGAACGTCAGCTGCCATTTCGCCGGGATGAAATTTTCTATGATTTTCTGCCCATGGGACGCAAAGGCGATAAGGTCGGTCTCTATCTTTTTGCGATCCCCAAAAAACATCTGGGCGGGATCCTTGAAATATTGGGATCGCTCGGCATCAAGCCGGCCGGAGTCGAGACGACCGTTACGGCCGTCGCCAATTATCTTCTTTCTTGCAAGCGCGGAATGACCGATCCGACGGGCGTGATCGGCGCTCATCAGCACAGTGTGGAAATGTTCGGTGTTCAGGCCGTCGCGAACGGATGGAAACCCGCCTACAAACTACTCTACGCCTATTGGCTGCCGGATTCGGAATGGGCCCAAAGCGCAGGAAAGGAGTTTCTGCAAGAATCGTTGGCAGCGACATCGAAGCTCTATGGATGGGGCGAAGTGGGTAAATTCCTTAGCTCCGCCGAGGGAGAACCGGTGACGTATGAAAACCTCGCGGCTCTTGCCAACGAGCGACTCAAAGGCGGAGACGAAATCACTCAGGCGCACGTTCTGCCGGCCGTCGGGGCCGCGTTGGGAGGTGTGCGCGAGGCGATCTTTACTACTAACTTGCTTAAATGCGGCCGCGCCGTGAGCGGACACGTTAAGGCTTTAACGCTTGTCAATACGGTTTTGACCTGCTTGCTCGTCTTGGGTTTGATCGCCTGGGGCGCGAGCTATCCGATCCGGGACGAATTAAGGCTCCGCCAGTTGAGAGTTGAAAACCAAAAGCTTGAGCCATCCGTCGCAGCCTTGCGCCGCGAAGAGGCGGAGTTGCAGAAGGTCCGTAAAGAATTAGATTTCCTTTCGAGTCTTGAGGCGCGCAAGGGCGAGGTGCTGCGGGTCCTCGATGAATTGACTCGAATCGTCCCCACCAACGCGTATCTATCGAATCTTCGTTATCGTGATCGCGTGCTCGAATTGCAGGGCAATGCGGAGAATGCTTCCGCGCTCATTCCTGTTTTGGAACGTTCGCCTGTTTTTGAGAACGTCGGCTTTAATGCGCCGTCCAATCGCGGGCGTGACAATCGCGAAACGTTCTCGCTGAAAGCCGACCTCGAAAAACCGAAAGACGAAAAGGCGACCAAGCCATGAAGCGCTTCTGGCAACGACTCTCCCAGAGAGAACGCGGTTTGGTCGGCTTGACCGGCGCTATCCTGCTGATCTTTTTTGGCAAGTACCTGATCGTCAGTCCTTTTCTCGAACGGCGAGAAACGGTGAAGAATGAGCTCGAAAGTCAGCCCGAGCTGTTGGAAAAAAATCTCCGCTACCTCGGGCAGAAAGAAGCATTGGCGGCGAGCTTAGAAGCGGCCCGCAATGGAATAAATGCCCGCGAGCCAAAGCTGCTGACGGGCGATACTGCGTCGGTGAGTGCCTCCGATTTGCAAGACACGGTGCAGGGGCTGGCCACGCGCGAAGGGACTCAGGTTATCACTACGCGAGTGTTGAACCCGGAGCCGGTCGGGTCATTTTCAAAGATCTCCATTCAAATGGAGATCGGTGGTCAGATCGACCAGATTGCCAATCTCATCAGGGGCATCGAAGCGTCTCCTAAATTTCTCGTACTCGATGAAATCAACATACGTTCCCTGTTTAGGCCGATAGGCTTGCCGCAGCCTCCGGGTCTGCCGCAGGCCCCGGCACAGAACCTTCGCGTTAGCCTTACGGTCGCCGGCTATGCTAGAGCGCGGCCAGCCGCAACAGGGAAGCCGGGAGAGCAAAGCGAAACCAAGGCTAAAGGCAACAAGCAGGCCGAAGAGTAATCAATTGAAATCGCGGCGGCATGACAACTGTCGCGAGGATAATTCAGTTTGACGGAAAGCCCAGGCTTTCTTACTCAACGCCGCAACTCAAAGCGGTTTTCTTCCCGACGCCGACGCTTGCCTGAGGGTTCCGGCGCCGGTTTATTTTCCCGTAACAGGGTAAGAAAGTCGGCTGCGTTGGCGGAAAGCGGGCGCTCCTTGTGGTAAACGATAAAGCTCTTCGCTTCCAGAACCAGTTCCGGGACGCGCAGCAACTTAAACTCACCTCTTTCGATGGTATTCTTCACCGTATCGTAAGATAAAATTCCAACTCCCAGTTTGTTACG
>JBGPIK010000071.1:0-21392 GCA_041484845.1 Binatia bacterium
GAGGGAACCGAGCGATGCTGGCCATGGCAGAAGTTGATCGATTTGGCCGTGGTAAGTGTGAACGGGAAATTTCGCAGAGTCTCCGCGCCAAAAATTTCTTCCGGCATGACGAAGCCCGGCAGGGGATCGTAGCCGTGCTCGGCGAACGTCACCGAATAGATTTCGACTTTACCGGAAGGCGTTTTGAATCCGTTCTTAAGGTACTTTTGATATTTTACCTCCATCGGCACAGTTATACCGCCCGGCTGACGTTTGAGCTCGGCCAGAGTAACGCCGGTGGGTTCCAGTATGTAATCGAAAGCCCTTTTTAAATCGCCACCCCAAAACTTTTCGCCAAATCCCATGCGCGCCGCAAGATCGAAAATAATTTCCAGATCCGGCCGCGAATCGTGTTGCGGCGGAATCAGCTGCGAGCGGTATTGCATATAGGTGCTGGTTTCCGGCCCTTGCTCGAAGGAAGTTCTCACATTCCAGGACTCCCATGGGGTGGAGGCGGGCAGGAGAAAGTCCGCGTAGCGTGCCGGGGGAGTCTCGTAGAATTCCGTCTGCACGTAAAGATCGAGAGACTGCAGCGCGCGCTTGCCCATCTCGGTATCGCCGTTGGACAGAATAATATCTCCGCCGAAGCTCAAAAAACCGCGCACGGGATAAGGTTTGCCGGTAAGAATGGCTTTGTACGCTTCATACGCCTGGACCTTGCCCGTGTTGGTTGGACCCAGCGGCCTGGCAGCGAATCCGAGCCGTTTCTTTGTCTGTTCGGGAGAAAGCAGATTTCGTCCTTCCACATCATTGGCCGGCGGTTTGGGAAAGCGCACATTACCGCCGCGCCGATCGAGATTGCCGGTCAAGGCGTAGAACAAACACACCGCGCGATTGATCTGCATTGAGTTCGCGTGCTGTTCGATGCCGTTGTAGGTGTAGTAACAATTGGGCTTTGTGGCGGTAAAAAGGCGCACGGCTTTGCGCACGATTTCCGGTGCGATGCCGGTGCGCGCAGCCGTCTTCTCCGGGGCGTATCCCCGAATCCTTTCCTGAAAAAGATCAAAGGCGGGCCTTGCGTTCACTTCCCGGCCATCAGCCAGGCGAATTTTGTAGCTCCCGCCAAACGCTGCCCGCGCGCCTGCGGGATCGTTGGTGAAAGTTTTGGGATCGTAGAAGGCGGGTTCTGCGCTCTGCTCATTCCAAACTACAAACTGCCCCGGCTTTGTGTCGGGCGACAGCATTTCGCTTGTCAGCGGGCCGCCGGCTTCGCTGGAAATAAGCAGCCCTCCATTGGTCCATCGGTGCAGAAAGCCTGTATCGTACAACTGTTCCTCTAACATCACGTAGAGAAAACTCAGCGCGAGCAAGCCATCGCTGCCCGGGCGCACCGGCAGCCACAGCGCTGCCTTCTTGGTCAGCGGGATGGCACGAGGATCGATGACGATCAGCTTGGCGCCCCGATTCACGGCTCGGGAAATCCGCATCGCTTGGGTCGGCCATGAGGCATTGGGATTGTGGCCCCAGAGAAGAATGCATGCACTGTTCTCGAAATCGGGCGCTGGAATGCCGCTGCCGTAAGTGTAAAGAGAGCCCGAATCCTTGTGCCAATTGCAGATGTGACCGGTGGAAACCGTGTTCGGGCTGCCGAACACGCTGGCGAAGCGGATCATAAACGGCTCGTATTCGAGCGCTGAGCTGCCGCCGGCGGCGCCGCGATAAAAAAATACCGATTCCGCCCCGTGTTGTGCCTGAAGCGATTTCAACCGGCTGGTTATCTCGCTCAACGCTTCATCCCAACCCACACGGACCCAGCCGGGATCGTCGGCGGTCTTGGGCCGAGTTCGACGCAACGGATATTTGAGACGCAGCGGATCATAGACCATCTGAGGCGCGGATTCCCCTTTAACGCAGATGCCGCGATTGGGGTGGAGGGGATCGGGCTCAAGCTTGACAAACCGGCCGTTTTCGACCGAAGCGATGACGCCGCAACGCGACTTGCTCATCGGACAATAGGTGCGGATTGATTCTTTCGGGTTTTCCATGGCGACCTCAGGACCGCTTTTTTTCGGTTAAAACGTCATCGCGGATTGTTGGCGTTTTTTCTGCGCCGGCAATGTTATCAACGCAACGGGCGCCGGCTGTTCAAGTCTATTTTACAGGCTCTGCACCCAATCCAAAATCCAGGCGTTCACTTCGTCCGGAATCTCCCAGAAAAAGCCGTGGGATTGGCCGTCGAGCACTTTATATTCGGCTTTGGGAATGCGCTTGGCGAGAACCTCCGATTGCGCGACATGATTGCTGCCGACGACATCGCCGCTCCCGGTGATCACAAGAGTTGAAACCCGCACTTCGCCAAGATGGTGGGTCGCTTCCCAGTTGTGGCGCGCAATGCACAGCCGCAGGTAGTCGTGGAGCTTGGCGTGTGTAGGCCAGACGAGATCATAGAACTCGCGCACGCGATGCGGCGCGCGTGCGCGAAAGCCGCCGGAAAAATAGGTGTCGGATTCGCAGATTTCGTGACGGATGTATTCCTGAAAGCCTTTTTCAATGAGCTCGACGACCAGTCGGTAAGGCAAGCCCGGAATGCAATCCGGGCCGCTCCTGCTTGCGGGGCCGGAGCCGCTGGCGGCCAGGATTAAGCTTCTAACCTTGCGCGGAAAATTCAATGTAAGTGCGAGAGCGATACGCCCTCCCATCGAGTGACCTAGAACATGCGCCGAATCGATCTCCAGGTGATCGAGCAGCGCTGCGACATCGCAGGCCATCTGATCGATGGTACAGCTGCCCTGCAACCGACTTGAGCGTCCGCAGCCGCGCGGGTCATGGAGAATGACATTGAGCGATTGAGACAAACGCGGCAGCTGGAACGGTTTCCACACTTCACACGAAAACCCGGTACCGGGAATCAAGACCAGCGGCTCTCCCTGACCGTGCGCTTCGTAGTAGATGCTGACTCCAGTAGGTAATCTTGCTTCGGCCATTGTCTACCTCCGGCAGGTCTGAACTATAGCTCACCGTTGCACAGCGAAGTCCAAAGTGTCAAGGCGATTTCGGCTAAGTTAGGAAGCGTGAATGAGCGCACGGTTGCAGCGGCTCGTTTCAAGCGGAATATTAAACTCGATGAACGCGCCCGCTCAGCGTGCGGGGCGGGGCTCACAGCAAAATGATATTAACGATGCCAGCGCAGGAAACCAGCAGGGACACCGATAATATCGCTGCGCCTAGTTGGGCGAAAACGAGTACTTCGAGTACTCCGATACAGGAAAATAAAAACACGGCCAGGGCAAACCTCAAGCACAACTTTGGTTTTGATAAGGTGGCGGGTGGGTTATTGAACAATAACTTCCAATCCTGATTTATAAGTGCCGGTCTGCCACTCATTTTGCGACGGAGCGTGACGAATGCAAGACTGCCCACAACCACGCATACGAGCACCAGCCCTTCCCACAAGAAATAGCCCAATTGTTCCAAAATGACGCTTGGCATAACCGTTCCCTTCAGAGCGCGCACCGCTTTGAATTATCTCGACGCTTATCGATTAAGAAGGCAAATGTCAAATCGTGAACAACGGCGACAGAAATAACTTGGCGCAGGCAGATTAGGTCGCTAACCCGCATTTCTCACATCAAAGTCAATCGAGAGGCGATCTCTCCAGACCGAGACAATGAGCCTGTGCCTTGGAGCAGCCCGCAAACCGAGTTGCTGGAGCGAACGCCCGTGGCAAAGCGCAAGCGGCGAACCGAGCACCGAACACGGCATTGAAACTGTTCGCCTCTATGCCTCGCTCTTCCGATCTCGCCTCTCGATCGACACCGTGTCATCCGATTCCTCGCACTGTGAGAAATGCGGGCTGGCGCCACAGCGCCTCGAACGGCTCATTAAATGAAAACAGTTTGGCGAATGTGCGGTTCACAGCGGTTGCCATCGGCGGTTGGTCTAGAGTGATTTCCCTTACTGGAGCAGCTCTTTCGCAAGCTGCTGGATGCGCCGGCGCTGGACCGCCATGTCTTCAGCCTGGACATTGTGGTAGGAGCGGCCGGGTTTCATTGCGCTGCTGGGTTCCGCTGGAGGCACGTCCACGCGGCGGCTATTCGTTACAGTCTTGACCCAGTCGAGCTGTCCGCTTCGCGAAAGAAGCCAATTGATATAGATTTTAGCTGCGTTAGGATGAGGTGCCCGGTTGAACAGGGCGATGCCGCTTGAACCCGACGCCCAATAGATGCCGGTTTTTGGATCTTCCACGGCGCTGATATTTCTTCCCACCCCCTTTTTCTGGAAACTGACAAGAACATACTCGTTTAGACCCATAGCGATGGGATATCGACCACGCACCAGCCACTCGACAAGCTGGCGGCGGTCATGAGTGATGACGAGTTTCCGGTCGCGCAGCAGTTTTCTCGCAATATCCTCACCGTAGGCCAACGAAATAACCAGCATATCGGTGAGCCCCTTGCCTTCCACGCGGGGATCTTGGATGACAATTTTCCCCGTCCACTTGGGATCTAAGAGATCCTGAGCCGAGCGAATGTCATTGGCCGTGATCACATCACGATTGACATAAATGTTATCTCCGGCCAGGGTGCCGCCGAACACGTAGAAGAATTTTTTCTCGCCATCGGCCCAGCCCGCATCGAAGCCGCCAATCCATTCTTTGTCGTTTTTGGCTTCGGGGAGAATGAGTGCCGGCTTCAAAGGATCCAGGGCTCCGACCGGCTTGAACGCCGACAGTCCGGATGTCGGGCCGGAGATGTAAAGATCCCATCCGTAAACGCCTGCTTGTCGCTCCCTCAAGATTCGAGCAACTTTCTCTCCGCCGCTTCCCCCCAACAATTCCACTTTGATCTTTGGATAGTGCTTCGCAAAGCCGGCGACTAGGGCTTCGCGAAAAGAATCGCCAGGCGGGCCGGCGAGACTGACCTCTCCCTCTTTTTCCGCTGCCGCTACTGTTGCTTCCCATTCTTTCTGCCAGTCCGCTTGAGCGTGTGCTGCTACGGCCGGAGCGAGAATTATAATGGAAACCGAAATTAACCAAGAAATAATTAACATCGAGTATCGCTTTTCAGAAACAGAGTACATTTCGCATTACTGATTATCAGGTTTGGCGTATTTTACCGTGCCACCGCCTTTCTGTGAGTGGAGGTAGCCCTCCACGTCGCTGAGCGGATTGGTGTAATAGCGCAGGCGATGCGAAACAAGGTCGTCAACTTGCAACGCCATATCGAATGGAAGGTCTTTCTGGAGGTAAGCGGCGATCTTGGCATTCTCTAAAGTTGCGCCATTGCGACTGGCGATTTCTTTGGCGAGTGTCCTGACGTAACTCTCGAGCTCATTTTCGGGAACAACGTGCGAAACGAGTCCGACCCGTTCCGCTTCAATGCCAGTTAGATTTCTCCCGGTTAACGATATGAAAAAGGCTTTTTTGAACGGTATCCCGGCATGAAACAGGGAAGGCGTCGCTGTCGCGCCATAGCTGCCGCGGATGACCTCGGGCATGCCGAACTTAGCGGTGTCCGCGGAAATCACGAGATCGTGGCCGTTGATCATCGCAAGCCCGCCGCCAAGGCACCAACCCTTAACCGATGCTACGGTGACCTGCGGAAGCTTGCGCATGATAGCGACGATTTCCGCCACCCCACCATCGCCGCCGCGGACGCGCCGTCGGTGGCTTTGCCCACGCATGTCGTAGAGGTCCCGGCCGGAGGAGTAGGAATCGCCCGCGCCCGTGGTCACGATGCAACGAATTTTATCATTGTCGGCGATGTCCCGCAGAATGCCGGCGAGGTCGGCGAGCAGGGCTACGCTTAGCGCGTTTTTTTTCTCCGGTCGGTTGAAAGTAAGCCACGCGATGCCTTCCTTTTCCGATATTGTTTTCCGAATAAGTTCTTGATCAGCCATTTAACGTTTCCTCATGATCATGTTTAGCGCACGATAACATTCAGGGGGTTCGTCAACGACACGCGGGATCACGCTCCACGGACCTTTCGTGCAGTCCTAATCTTGTAAGCCGTAACGTTGTCCGATCGAAAGAAAGATGGAGCCGACGATGACGGTGCCAACGGTGATGACCAGGCTGAACGCGGCTAGCTCGCCGACGTGGCCGTTGTCCCAAAGTTCCCAAATAGTTACGGCCACGACCTGCGAACCGGGAGAGTAGAGCAGCAACGCTATAGAGAGCTCTTTAAACGTGATGAGAAAAATATAAATCCATCCGGCGAGCAAGGCCGGCATCATCAGTGGAACAACCACATGACGGACCATTTGGAACCAACTCGCGCCGGCTGCCAGAGCCCCTTCTTCGAGTTCTTTATGAAGACCGAGCAAAGCCGAATGGCTAAAGCGAATGCCATAAGGCAAATAGCGCGCGATAAAGGCCAACACCAAGATCCAAATGGTTCCATAAACGGGAACTGGCAGGATAAGATACATCTTGAGTATCGCGATGCCCATGACGATGCCGGGGAAGACCAACGGCAACATCGCCAATTGATCCAAAACCCAGCGGGCCTTCATTGATGCGCGCACGATCAGCCATGCGGCAAAGAAGGTAATGGCAACGGCTGCGGTGGCTGCGGTGGTGCTCACGGTCAAACTGTTCAGGATTGAGCGTATAATTCCGCTGTCAGCGAACGCCGTTACATAATTGTTCAGCGTCAGTAATGAAAGGGCTTTCCGAGACGGCACCTGCGCGAAAGGCAAAAAAGAAGACCAGGCAATGGCGACAATGGGGAAACACTGTAGCAGCGGGAGAACCAACATCAAGCAACCGCCTAACCAGCGCCAGTGTCCCAGCGCGATGCGGTTTGGGCGAAAGGCCTTGCCGCTGATCGTGGTGAATTTGTAGGTTTTGCTGGTGATTCGATAATAAGGGTAGAGTCCGATTGCTACGAGCACAATGAGCATAATAGAATAAGCGCTCGCCTCGCCGTATTTGGGAATGAGTCCACCCTTGATCTGCAGGTAGATTTTAGTCGTCAGCACTTCAACACCGGCCGGAATGCCAATCAGCGCGGGAATCTCGAAAGCTTCCAGCGAACGGATGAAAGTCAGAATGAGCACCGCCAGGACGCTCGGCATCGCCAACGGGAAAGTTACCTTTCTAAATACCTGCCAGCCGCTGCTACCGGCGGTGGTCGCGGCTTCTTCCAATGAAGGATCCATTGAGCGAAACGGTGTCGCCATCAGCAAAAAGACGACCGGTATCCAAAGGAAGCTCTCGACGAGGATCATTCCCGGCAATGAAAATATGTTCAACAGAGGGCTGCCTGTGAGCGCTACGACGGCGGCGTTGAGAATTCCGGCTTTCGGTCCAAGGAGCATGATCCAACCGACGACCTTAATAATTCCGGGAATCGCAAACGACACGTAAGCGGAAACATAACCGAGCTTACGGAACGGGGCATCGCTGCGCTCCGAGAGCCAGGCGAGCATCGTCCCATAAACCAAGGCGATGGCCGAGCTGCCGACGGAGAAGATGACCGAGTTCTCAAGCAGTGTTCGAACGTCGCCCAGCGACTCGACGATGTTCTCAAAATGCTGGAACGTAAAGGCGCCTGCTTGAAGTCCGCGATCAACGACCAAGCTAGTATGGAGAATGAAGAAAAAAGGCGGCAGCACCAGGTAGGCGAGCGTTAGCCCCGTAAGTAGAAATACCCACTGAGCGGCATTCCTCATTTCCATATAACACGCCCTATATATCAGTTCGGGTGTGCAATCAATTACGTTTAAGCTCCTTTGCGTCCGACATCACGAAGGAGTTTTTCCCAACGCGCCAGTTCTTTCTCGTACTTGTCTGTGCTCATCCCATGCTCCGGACGCCATTTCTTAAAACCGTAATTCTTGGCTCCATTGCCATATTGATATTTTTCCAGAACGCCTTGGCCTTCGGGACTCAATAAGTAATCCGTCATCAAAAGGGCGGCGTGTGGATGCGGTGGCTGAAAGGCTATGGCCGCGCCGCCGACGTTTGTCGGTACGATGTCGAGCGGTACCCAGTCTACCGGAGCTCCTTTTTCGATCGCGACCTTTACATGATTGCGAAATATAGCCGGCCCGGCGAGAATTTCGCCCGACGCGATCAGGTCCAGCAATGCTGGCGGGATGATAGTGTGTAAACTGATCTCTTGGCCTTTGAGTTTTTTGATGAGCTCCGGGCCCCTAGTTCTCAGAATCGCGCCCATGACTTTGTAGCTGGTGTCATCGTGAGTCAGACCCATTCGACCTTTAAGCTCGGGGTGCAACAAGCCTTCAAAATTCCTGGGCACGGCAGCCTTCGAAAGTAGATTTTTGTTGTAGGCAAATCCTATATAAGACTCTCGGGCCGTCGCCCAAAAATATAATCCCCGCTCAGCTGGCTCCTTGGCTTCATTCGGATAAGCGGCAAAGTGCGGTGAAAAATAGGGGCGGATCAGCTGCGCGTCGCGCTGAAACATGAGATTGCCCTCAGTGGTCTCGATGGTGTCGACGATCGGACGTTTGGCCTTGGCTTCTTCAACCATGCGCGCGGTAATGTCGGATCCGGAAACCCGATAAGCTTCAACTTTTACGCCGGGGTACTTGGTTTCGAAGGCTTTGATCATGGCTTTATACGAGTCCCCGGCAAGCGAAGTGTACCATGTGATCTTCCCTTCGAGTTTAGCGCCGGCATACAGAACTTGTTCCCAATCGGCGCCGTTGTAAGTGACAAGCTCGGCGATGGTCATCGGCTTACGATTCTGCGACCAAGCTTCAGACGTTGCCAGCAACAGCCATGACAGAACGATGCATAAGAGTTTCATCCTTAAAATCTCCTTGTCGCACAAACAAGTCGCGCGAAGTCTTTGCAGTGAAAGATGGTTCATAGTCCGAAGATCTTGCGAAACTCACGCGCATGATCGTCGAGCCCTAAGTACACTTCTTTTGGCACCGGCTTCAACTTGAGTTTACTCTGGTCCATTTTTGCCGCGAGCGGCTTGACGTCGTTGCGCGCCGGAATGCGGCGCATTTCGCGTACCATTTCCTGGCCTTTCTTTGACGTTGCAAAGTTGATCAGTAGCTTGGCGGCGTTTGGGTTCGCTGCTTTGGCGCTCAGAGCGATCCCGCTGATCGTGACCACCAGAGGATCGAAAGTGTCGACCCAATCCACCGGTGCCCCCTCTTTTTTCATCCGCTCGATGCGGAAACTGTAGGCCCACGCTAGGGCGGTCTCACCGGCGCCTACTAGTTGAGCCGTGAGACCATGGCCGCGGCGCCAACTCGGTTCCTGACGCGCGAGCCGCTGCATGTACTGGACGGTTTTCTCCTTACCCCAAACGGTGGCCAGCGTGCCGAACCAGTCGTAATCGGTGGAGTCCATCAAAATCTGCCCTTTCCATTTGGGATCGAGCAAGTCGGGGTAGTTCCTCGGCGCGTCCTTATGTGCGACCATTCTGGTATTATAGGCAAGCACCAGATTGTTGACGAAAACTCCGGTCCAATATCCCTGGGGATCTTTGAACAGATCCATAAAGGCGTCCCGCTCGGGTGCCAAGTAGGGCGTGAGGATGTGTTTTTCGGTTAAGACTGAAATCGAACTCGTAGAAATCGCGTCAAAGTACCATTTGCCGGCGCGGGTCTCCGTCATGATCCGGTTCATCAATTGCTCTTCTCCAGCGCGCACCAAATCGGTCTTGATGAAAGGATAATCCTTCTCGAAGGCGTCGAGCAGCGGCTTCGACGTGTCGATGGCCATCGAAGTGTACCAAACGAGTTTACCCTCTTTCTTGGCGCCTTCGACTAAGGCCGCGGTTTGGACCGGCTGTGCGTTGACCGGGGGTGGGTAAAGAAAGCACAGCCAAAAGAATACGAGCGGGAGGAAATGTAACGATAGCCGCATACAACTCCTCTTTTTTTGCAGGCCGCCTCCTCAATGATGAAACGGCCCGCTCTAGTTTGTCACAAGCCGATGACTGATCTTACCCTCGGGCTCACCTGTTAGAGCCTCGCGATCGGTCGCTTACCTGAAAATCGAATGCATTGATTACCCCCGAGGGTAGAGCGCGTCGATCATTAAACGCTTGTGGTGCGCCGGTGTGCCCAGGTACTGATAAAGCGTGTGGGCAAGGACGCTGTGCGCCATCATCGGGTGACTGTAATCCGTGCCCGGCCCAGCCCAAACCATGTGAGCATAATTGGTGCCGTGGTAGTAACCGTCGCTTGCGACCGCTTTGGCCTCGTGGACCGCCGCTCGTGCCGGCATGCCGCCGTCGATCATCCACAGTGTTTCATAGGTCGCCCAACGCGCTGCATCAAGGTGGTTCGAGATATCGACGCAGTGGTCTTGCACGCGTTGGAAGCGGCCGATGGGCTGGCCGAAAACCACGCGGGTCCGCGTGTACTCGCAGGTAATATCGAACACTTCCTGTGTCGCCCCGACTTGGTAGGCACAGAGAATCGGTAAGGCCTTTTCCAATGCGGTTTCGAGAGTGGCCCAATCGCCGCCGCTCGAGCCTAGCAGAGCCGTGGAGGGAATCACAACATTATCGAAGCGAACTTCGCCCACGGATACGAGAAAGCCGATGAGGGGTGTGACGCTGACGCCGGGGCTCTTGGCATCAACGATAAGAAAAACGACCTTGCCCTCTTCCGTACGCGCCGCGCAAAGAAAGCTCGTCGCCGCTTCGGCGTCAAAGACAAAACGTTTGGTTCCGCTCATCAAATAGCCGCTGGCGGTTTTCACGAGGCGGGTTTCGACGGCTTCAGGCCCCCAGTGGGCAGCTTTATCCGTAATCGCTGGAATAACGATCGACTGACCCTTGCAAAGCGGCGGGAGCAACGTTGTTCTCTGTTCATCAGTGCAGGCGGCGAAGATCATTTGCGCGCTGAGAATACCGGAAGTGAACAGGGGGCCGGGCACCGGGCCGCGCCCCAACTCTTCAAAGACCACGGCGCAATCCGTGGCCGACATTTCCGCGCCGCCATAGCGCTCCGGCAGCATCATACCGAGCCAGCCCAATTCAGCGGCTTTTTTCACCAGCTGTGGCTGGAAGGTTTTTTTATCTTTGTACCATTGGGTCATCTGGTGCGCCGGAACTTCGGCTTTGACAAAATCCGACGCCACCTTCTTGAACATTTCTTGGGTTTCGCTGAGTGATAAGTCCATCTTCAATCTCCTGGAGTGTTGGAGTGTTAGAGCGCTGGAGTATTGAACAATACTCCATTATTCCATCACTCCAACGGTTGTTAGTGCGTTTCCGGTGCGGTCTCTTTAGTCGGGCGGCCTAGGCCGAGACGACGCGCGAAGATCAAGCGATCGGTGTCTAACGTGCCGCCGCCGTGCAGCTGCCCCGGCCCGGTACGCACCGCGTATTCAAAGTCCACGACTTCGTGCACCGATAGATCTTGCACTAGGGCATCGGCACCCATGATCGCCTGCAAGCGCTCGCCATTGCGCAGGCGCAACATGCGCTGAAAGTAGCGTTGCTGCGGGCCCCCATAGGGATGGGGCTTCTTCGAGAAGCGATGCCAATAGTTGCGCTGGTTAAACCGGCGCAGCGCGTTGAGATCGATCATCATATCGGCGATCAGCTCGCGTACTCGGGGATCTTCGAGGATAGGCTTACCAGCAATATGTGTATTGCGGCAGTATTCGACCACGCGTTCGATTAGCGGGTCCATGCCGATCCGGCCATCGCCGCCATGTTCAAGCTCGAGATGGGTGTTCGCTACTTTCCAGCCGTTGTTCTCGCCGCCGATTAAGTACTTGGCTGGCACGCGCACATTGTCGAAGAAGACGGAATTCTTGATTCCCATCATCATATACATGTGTTGAATCTCGATCCCGGGAAGGTTTGCCGGGATATGCAGCCACGCCAGGTTCTCATGCCGTTTGCCCTGCGGATTAGTGCAAACGATGGTCCAGAGATAATCTGGGGGCAGATGGTGACCGACCATGACCTTTTGACCGTTGACGACATAATCATCGCCGTCGCGGATCGCCTTGGTCTGACAGTTGGCCAGATCGCTGCCGCCGTGCGGCTCGGTCAACACTTGCCAGACACAGATTTCGGCGCGCGTGATCGGCGGCAGAAATTCGCGCTTTTGTTCCTCGGTCGCCCACCTGATGAGAACCGGCGCGACGATTCGTGCCAGGGTATAAAACACATGCGACAGGTTCAGTCCGTACTTGAATAGCTCGGTTTCCAATACCATCTGGTGATCGACCGTAAGCCCGGCGCCGCCGTATTCCTTCGGGAAGATCGGGAACAGCCAGCCTTTTGCGCCCAGTTTTTCCGCCAGTCCCCGGCGAAACTTATATTCCTCCTCATCCTCGCGCGTCGACCAGGAGGCCGACCAGCGCAGATTCTCATGACCGCGCATCTGTTCCGCCAACCAGACGCTGACTTCTTTCCTAAACTCCACCACTTGGGGTGGATCTACGGACACATTGAAATCCATAACGTTCTCCTTTCAGGCTGTTGAGAAATCTCACCCGCTTTTTTTTGACCTTCGAGTCCTTTGTCTCAAGTTTAGAGTTGCGCGAGACCAGAAACTCGAAACCCGAAACCGTGACAATCCCCATCCGGTTTTTTAGCACTCTACGTATTGCTGTTATATAACTCCCTCGGACCGGAAATCTGCGATCGCCTTAGCGTCATAACCGAGTCGCGCAAGAATCTCGTCGGTATTTTCACCCAGCAGCGGCGCCGGACGAAAAAACCGTGGGGGCGTATCGGATAAGTTGATCGGACTGCCAACCAAGTTGCTTGTTCCTATCTTGGGGTGGTGAATCTTTTTAGGAATGCCCATGTGTTTGATCTGTGGGTCTTCGAAGACTTCTTCGATCGTGTTAATCGGCGCATTCGGCAAATTCTCGGCGTCCAGCGCCGCTAACCAGTGGGCGCGCGGGTGCTTGCGAAACTCCTCCCTGAGAACAGCCAAGAGCTCGTAATGGTGTTCCGTTCTCGAATGCCGGTCGGCACTGCGCGGATCGGCGAGCAGATCGGTTCGTCCGACGACTTTGAGTAATCCTTCCCAGGCATGTTGGTGGCCGGAAAGATGAATGACCAGCGGCTTGTCATCCGCGCATACAGCGCAGTAAATGCGCCCGCGCGGAAAATTGTCGCGCGAGACCGCCTCGCCGCCGTTCAGATAATCCGCTACGTGCGATTCGATGAACGCAAGGCTTACCTGTAGAAGTGAAACATCGACAAATTGCCCGTGGCCGGTTTTCTGACGCGCCAGGAGAGCCGCCATGATGCCGTAAGCGGCGAAAATGCCGGAAGAGTGATCGGTAATCGAGAAACCCGCGACCATGGGATTCTTCAAGTCGGTCACCAGACTGAGCATGCCGCTCAACGCCTGGCCGATGGTATCGAAACCGGGCTTATCGCGGTAGGGGCCATTCTGCCCATAACCCGAAATTGAGCACTGGATGAGACGCGGATTTATTCTTGACAATTCGTCATAGTCCAATCCGAGGCGGCTGCGCGTCGGCGGTCGAAAGTTTTCGATGAGAATATCCGCCTTCTGTAACAACTTGAGGAGAATCTCCCTGGCCCTTTTTTCGCGCAAATTGAGAGTGATGCTCTTTTTGTTGCGGTTGAGGGCGCGAAAGCTCGGCCCGTAGCCCTCATATTTGGGATTGCGGCCGCGATGGGTGTCGCCTCCATCGGGCAACTCAACTTTAATCACTTCGCAACCAAGATCGCCGAGGAGACTGCCGGCGTAGGGGCCGGCCACATGGCCGCTAATATCTATGACAACGGTTCCTTCGAGAGCTCCAGCAATCATTTTTTTTCATTGTCTCTTCAAGAATTTCACTTATCCCAATTGAAAAAAGATTTCCACCTCGTTCCTCGCGCGCTGACGGCTAGCACATCCAAGGCGACCGCGATAAAGCGATCTTCACTCTACGCGGGATTCAGAAGATCGACGATTTCACGGACGTTGCTTAGAGATTCAAGGCGCTGCACTGTGCTAATCAACGCCTCCGACGGTGGGCCCGTGAGCACTTCCTTGGCGTTGCCGCGAAACTTGTCCAGCACTTCGCTCTCGGTCATGGGATTCTCCGGATGCCCTTTGGCGACCGTTGCGGTATCGGTAAACCGAGTGCCGTCTTTTAGCTCAACGCTGACGGGGCAATAAGTGCCCGGCTCGGGAATAGTTTCATCCACAATGACGCGAACTTTGCTAAGCGCTTCCTGAACCCGCGGCTCGTTGGCTTTAGCGTCGGTGAATGTGGCGATTTTCAATTTGCCTTCCAGAATGCAGAGCGCGACGACATAGTTGACGGCGAATTTGCCGCGCAGGCCGGTCTTAACTTCGGAATGAAAATGACGCTGGTAGCGCAGCGGCGGAATACTGAATTCGATCTTGGCAACATCTTCGTAGCGAATTTTGTGTTCGCGGTTCAAGTGGAGGGCGGCGTCGGCGGCGAGAAACTGCGGCGCGCTGCACGGATGCAACTTAAGACCGAGACCCGGGAATTCAAGAAAATAAGGTTGGCCAATCGCCTCGATCATTTTTTCATAATTGCAAGTTCCCGGTCCAAAAAAGGTGTCGCAAAAGCCGCGTGGCGCCTCGATAATGGCGCCATCGGCGGTGAACCCTTTCTCGGCCAAAAGCGCGGCCTCGATGCCATTGCGTGCGGCATGGCCGGCGTGAAATGGTTTGACCATCGAGCCCTGCTGGCGATGGATGCCGCCGCAACCCGAGGCGGCGATGCCGAGAGCGGCCTTAGTTTTTGCCGGTTCGAGCTTGAGCAAGCTCGCCGCTGCGACGGTGGCGCCCAAACTGCCCCAGACAGGCGTGCTGTGAAAGCCGCGGTCTTGAAGATTGGGCGCATTGGCGGCAATCTTGGCGATGACTTCGATGCCGAGGACGTACGCTCTTAATAACTCTTTTCCCGATGAACCCAGGGTTTCGCCGAGGCTCAATGCCGCGCCGAGCACCATACTGGTGGGATGTCCGGCATGAATGAAGGCGTCCCAGTCATCAAAATCGAGCGCGTGGGCCAATAATCCGTTGGCAAAAGCAACTATGGGCACTGATGCTTTCTTCCGGGTGCCCCAGATCGACGCTTCCGGCGTATTGCCGGTTTTTTGGCAGTAGTCAACGGCAATTCTCGCTACCGGAGTTGGTAGCGCTGCCAGCGCCACGCCTAGTGTATCGAGGATATGCAGCTTGGCATTAGCGAGCGCTTTGTCGGAAATCGTGGAAAAATCTGTGTCCGCGACGAAGTGGGCTAGCGTATCGGTAACCGGTGGAAGTGAAGTCATCTTGTTCTCCTGCCCATTCGGGGATATGAAAGTTCCAATATCCGAATTGGGACTGCGTGTCTATCTATGCTAAGGAAAGGCAATCCGCACAAGAAAAAACAACGAAGGAGCGAATCATGAAAGGTGCTTTGGAAGGAATTCGAGTTCTGGAATTGGGGAATTTTATCTCAGGTCCGTACGGAGCCTGTTTGCTCTCCGATATGGGTGCCGAGGTCATCAAGGTTGAAAATCCGCAGGGAGGCGATCCGTTCCGCGGCTGGGATCTGGGTGGAGACCAACCGAATTTTTGGGCATACAATCGGGGTAAGAAGAGCATTACGTTGAACCTCCAGACTCCTGAGGGAAAGGAGATTTTTCTTGGATTGGCGAAAACGGCCGATGTCGTGCTCGACAACTATCGTCCCGGGGTTATGAAAAAGCTGGGCATTGATTACGAAACCGTGAGCAAAATGAACGAACGGGTCATTTACTGTTCGATTACCGGAACCGGTCCGACAGGACCTTATGTCAAGCGGCCGGCCTATGACACCGTGGGACAAGGGTTAGGCGGCATGTTGAGCCTTTTGATGGATGCCAAGAATCCGCGCCCTATCGGCCCCAATTATGCCGACAGCCTGAGCGGAATGTTTGCCTGTGTGGGGGTATTGGGGGCACTGGTGGCGAGAGCACAAACCGGCAAGGGGCAGCGGGTGAATGCGACTATGGCTGGCGCGATTCTCGGTTTTTTGATCGCGCCCGCGACCGATTGTCTTGCGACCGGAAAGATCCCGGGTCCGTACACTCGTCCCATGCAGTCACAAACTTATGCGTTCAGCGCGTCTGACGGTTTGCCCTTCGCTATTCATCTTTCCTCCCCGCAGAAATTTTGGGAAGGACTGTGCAAAGCCGTCGGCCGTCCCGAGGTGATTGATGACTCGCGCTTCAATACGCGGCCGAATCGGAGGAAAAATTATCTCGAGCTCAACACGACCTTCGCCGAGTTTTTTAAAGAAAAGCCGCGGGCTTATTGGCTGGAGCAACTCGAAGTCAATGATGTGCCCCACACCCCGGTCTACAACTTGGCAGAAGTGTTTCAGGATCCACAGATTAAGCACATGGGCTTGGAGATTCAGATCGAACGCAAGGACAAACCAGCGATCCGCACAGTAAAATTTCCGATCGACTATAGTGATACAAAGGTTCCGCATCCCGCCGCACCGCCGGAACTGGGGGAGCACAATACCGAACTTTTGAAGTCGCTAGGCTACGACGACCCACAGATCGCCGAACTGAAGGACAAAGGGATCCTGTGAGCCGGGCAACGAATTTGAATCGCTTGGGGTCATATTCCCCGCAGCTTGCTGCGCTTGGGATTCTCCGAGTCTCTGAGATTTCGATACCCCGCTGCTTGCGGCGGGGTAGTTCATTTAACGTAGCAACCCTCCCGCCGGTGCAGGAACGGTGAGGATTAGCCCGTCGCTACGAATTTTCACCGACCCGCGCACCGTCTATGGCACTGGACATGGTTTGGCGTTCCAGATTTCTGTGGCGTACTGGGTAATGGTGCGATCGCTGGAAAAACGGCCGGAAGACGCGACATTGATAATTGCCTTCTGCGCCCAGGTATCGGGATTTCCATAAAGCGCGCCGACACGTGTCTGAGTTTCCAAGTATGAGCTGAGATCAGCCAGGTGCATATAGTAATCGCCTTGTGTCAACAAGGTTTCTCGGATCGGTGCAAAGATGCCAGGCTCGTGAGGGCTGAAATGGTTTTTGACAATTAGATCGAGCGCTTCTCGCGTCTCCGGCTCGTTCCAGTAATGCCAGAAAGGGTCGTACCAACCACGGCTGCCGGTCACCTGCTCCGCGGTGAGGCCGAACAGGAAAACGTTTTCTTCCCCTGCCTCCCTGGCCATCTCAATGGTCGCTCCATCCCTGGTGCCGACTGTCAACGCCCCGTTCATCATGAATTTCATGTTGCTCGTGCCGCTCGCTTCGTAACCAGCGGTGGAAATCTGCTCAGAGACATCGGTGGCCGGAATCAGGCGCTCAGCCAGGCTCACGTTGTAGTCCGGCAGAAAGAAGACTTTGAGCTTTTCGCGCGTCGCCGGATCGGCGTTGAGGGTGGCGGCGACATTGTTGATCAGCTTGATGATCAGTTTGGCCAGTTGATAAGCCGGCGCGGCTTTGCCGGCGAAGAAAAAGGTGCGCGGCGTGAATTCGTAGCCAGGATTGCGGCGGAGACGATTGTACAAGACGACTATGTGCAGAACGTTAAGTAACTGGCGCTTGTACTCGTGGATGCGCTTGACCTGACTGTCAAATATCGTGTCGGGGTCAACCCTTTGACCGAGGGTAACTCTGAGCCAATCGACAAAGCGGCACTTCACTTGACGCTTGGCCTGTAAAAAGCGCTCGCGGAATGCGGAATCATCTGCCAGTGGCTTGAGCACACGGACTTCAGCCAGATCGGTTTTCCATCGATCACCGATCGCATCGGTGATGACCTGTGCCAAAAATGGGTTAGCCAGCAGAAGCCAGCGTCGCGGCGTTACTCCATTGGTCTTGTTGTTGAAACGTTCCGGGAACATCTCCGCGAAGTCATTAAGGAGCCGTGAACGCAACAGCTCGGTGTGGATCTCGGAAACACCGTTGGTACTGTGCGTGCCGAGCACCGCGAGATGAGCCATCCGCACCCTTTGCTTTGGCTCTTCTTCAATCAGGCTCATGCGTTTTAGTCGGTCTTCGTCTCCGGGATACCACCGCCTCACGTCGTCGAGGAAGCGCCGGTTAATCTCGTAAATGATCTCGAGATGCCGCGGCACGAGCCGCTCGAACAGCCTGACCGTCCACTTCTCCAGCGCCTCGGGGAGCAAAGTGTGGTTGGTGTATGCGAGAGTGCGAACGGTAAGGTCCCAGGCTTCATCCCAGCCGAGGTAAGCCTGATCGAGCAAAATGCGCATCAGCTCGGCAACGGCGAGGGCCGGGTGAGTGTCGTTAAGCTGAATCGCCGCGTGTTCAGGCAGAGCGGACCAGTTTGGGCCGTTGCCTTGCCGGAATCGGGAGATTATATCCTGCAGCGAACAACTGACCATGAAGTATTGCTGCAGAAACCGTAGTGTCCGTCCGGCCGTGGTAGAATCGTCGGGGTAGAGAACCCGAGTCAACGACTCGGCTGCGACATTGCCGATGACTGCGCCGACGAAATCGCCGTGCGAGAACTCGGCGAAGTCGAAGGATTCAGGAGCAGCGGCCGCCCAGAGTCGCAGGGTATTGACACAACGGGAGCCGTAGCCGGCGACCGGACGGTCATAGGCAATGCCCAGAAGCGTCGAAGGCCGGTCGGGGATAATATTAATTGTTGAACCTTTCAACTCGAAGCTTGCGTGGAGCGGCACCCGGTATACGATTCCCGGACGAGCAATCTCCCACGGATCGGGCTGACGTAACCAGTTGTCGGGCTGCTCCACTTGATAACCGTCGCGAATCGATTGTCGGAAAATCCCATATTCATAGCGCAGGCCGTAGCCCATCGCCGAGTATTGAAGGGTCGCCATGGAATCGATAAAACAGGCGGCGAGTCGCCCGAGTCCGCCATTACCTAAACCCGCGTCTGGCTCCTCTTCGATTATTTGCGGTAGGTCCCAACCTTCCCTCTCTAAGGCCGTTTGAATGATCGGCTCGGCGGCTAGGTTCATCATGTTGTTGTTAAGCGTGCGGCCGATCAGGTACTCCATGGACAGATAATAAATCCGCTTTGGATTGGCCTTTTCGCGGGTTTGTCTTGTCTTCACCCACCGATGGGAGAGCAAATCGCGGATGAACCGGGCGACGGCTTCAAAACGCTGACGAGGGCGGGCTGTGGCCGGGTCCAGCAAGTGGTCGCATATGAGATAGCGATCCGCCCATTCGTCTTCTTTACCGGTGAAGCCCAACCTTTCGAGCCGGCGTTCAAGCGCAGCGTCGGTGACCGTTCCAGGTATAAAGTTCTTCAGCATGGCAGTGAATCCTTTCCGTGCTCAAAGGAGACCTCAGGAATAGACGTTCGCCCGGGTGACGTTGATTTAATTGGCATTTTTTGCATCAAGCAGTTCAAGCAAATCTCCTTATCCTTAAATCGGCCCAGTTGACTATAAATTAAGGGATAGCTCGCTTGTTCTGCGTATAAGCTCTAATTATAATTCATTACGCCGTTGATTACATAGCTCTATAAGCCCAGTGAAACTTCATTGCCATCAAGGCTCGTCCGAATCACAACAGCCGCGCATTGATTACGGTTTTCGCCTGGAATCTCGCCATCCATGATTTGCTGCGATGTGGCGATCCTCGGTGGCGGGGCCGCCGGTCTGATGTGCGCGATTGAGGCGGGAAAGCGCGGGCGCCGGGTTATTCTTATCGAACACACCGATGAAGTCGGCAAAAAGATTTTGATCTCGGGCGGGGGGCGCTGCAACTTCACCAATCTGCATGTCGCGCCGGAAAATTTCCTCTCCGGCAATCCGCATTTCTGCAAATCCGCGCTGGCCCGCTATAGCCAGTGGGATTTTATCGCGATGGTTGAGCGCCATGGCATTGCCTATCACGAGAAGGAATTAGGACAATTATTCTGCGATCGGTCGGCTAAGGCGATCGTAGCAATGCTTGTCGATGAATTGAGGCGGACCGGTGTGCGTGTCGAAGTTCATTGCCGGGTTTCGGCAGTAGAGCAGAACGCTTCGGGATTCAAGCTGGAGACCAACCGCGTTTTGATCGACGCGGCAGCGCTAGTCGTTGCAACCGGCGGTTTGTCCGTACCCAAAATGGGCGCCACGCCTTTCGGTTACGAGTTAGCGAAAAAATTTGTCCACAGCATCGTCCCTACACGGGCGGCGCTCGTGCCGCTGACCCTCAGCGAGCACGACCTAGCACGGTATGGGGATTTGAGCGGAATCGGATTGCCGGTTGAGGCGAGCTGCGACGGCCAGCGCTTTAGTGCGCCAATGTTATTCACTCACCGTGGAATCAGCGGCCCGGCGATCCTGCAGATATCTTCTTATTGGCAACGCGGTTACGAAATCTCAGTCAACTTGCTGCCGCAAGGAGAGGTCGCCGCATGGCTCGCGGAAAAACAGCGCAGTCGCCCGGCCGCCGAGCTCAAGACCATACTCGGCGAAGTTTTGCCTAAACGGCTAGCGCTCCGCCTGTGCGAGCTTGGATTAGACAATCGGCCGCTGCGCCAGTTTCGTGCAGCGGAATTGCGGGCGATTGCCGAGCAGCTCCAGCACTGGAGATTTCGCCCGAGCGGCAGCGAAGGTTATCGCACCGCTGAAGTGACATTGGGGGGTGTCAATACAGATGAACTCTCATCGACCACGATGGCGTCGAAAAAAGTGCCGGGGCTTTATTTCATCGGCGAGGTCGTTGATGTGACCGGGCATTTGGGGGGATTCAATTTTCAATGGGCCTGGTCTTCCGGGTATGCTGCGGGGCGGGTGGTGTGAAGAAAACCTGGCGCTGCAGATGCGCAGGTGTTCCGCGTCTGGACTGACCGACCGTGCTCTAGCGTTATTGGTTGTCTAATTCCCGCGCCAAAAATTCTGCTGCCAGCGGCCATGCGAGTTCAGCCAAGCGCGGGTCGTAGCAGTCGCCGTCGCCGAGCGCGAAGCCGTGACCTGCGTGGGGAAAGAAGTGCCACTCGAGAGGATGGCCATTAGCGAGTAAGCTCGACCATAAGCGCTCTTGTACGGGAATGCTGGCCACGTGATCCTTGCCGCCGAAAAAAATCTGCGACGGGCAATTGAAATCCCTGACCGCGTCGATCGGATGGCGGGGGCGCAATGCGCTCGGCCCTTCATCGCGCACTGATGGATAATAGCCGACGAAGCCGCGCACGCCGGGTGTAGCGGCGACGAAATGGATGCCGATGCGGCCGCCCATGCAGTAGCCGACGACCGCGCAGCGTTTGGCGTCGATGTCATTTCTGGCGGTCAGATAGCGCCAACTCTTGCCCAAAATCTCAACAAATTGTCCATCAGCGGTTTTCTTCTGCGCGTCATGAATGCCGTCGGCAAAGCCAAGGAGCTTGTACAGATCGGGAACGACCGTGGTATAGCCGAGCTTGGCAAAATTGCAGACGACGGACTTAAGATGCCCGGTGACACCGTAATGGTGATGAACGATCATCAAGCCGGGCCCGGCTTCCTTTCGATCCGGATGCGC
>JBGPIK010000072.1:0-21311 GCA_041484845.1 Binatia bacterium
GCGATTTCGACGATCTCGCGCACGCGTGCGGGGCGGGCGGTGAGAACCACGACTCGGTCGGAAAGAAAGACCGCTTCGGCGATGTCATGGGTGACAAATAGCATGGTCTTGTGAGTCCGTGCCCAGATCTCGGTCAGCTCCACCTGAAGTTTTTCGCGAGTCTGCGCATCGACCGACGCGAACGGTTCGTCGAGAAGCAAGATATCAGGATCCACGGCCAACGCCCTGGCCAGATTGGCGCGTTGCTGCATGCCGCCGGAAAGTTCTGAAGGGTAGCGCCTTTCAAATCCCCTTAAGCCGACAAGATCGACCAGGCTTTCTAAAGCAGCGGTCTTTTCCTTCTGGAAATCCCCTTTCAGCTTCAATCCGTAAATGATGTTTGACCAGACGGTTGTCCACGGTAGCAGCGAAGCGCTTTGAAAGACCATCGCGCGATCCGTCCCGGGACCTTTGACCCGCCTGTTGCTGACGAGGATTTCGCCGCCATTGACGGGCAACAAACCATCAACGGCATACAGTAGAGTGGTTTTGCCGCAGCCGCTGGGGCCGACGATCGAAACGAATGAGCGTTCTTGAACGTCAAAATTGACGCCATGACAGGCTAGGACCGGCTCACGGTCCAGTTTGCCACGATAGATGATCGTGACGTCGCGGGCGCTAATTTTACTTTGCATCGATGATCTGAAAGTTCCGGGAAAAACGGCTCGGCATATTAAGCCGGGATTATTCACGAATGAGGACGATCGAGAGACGAGCCCTCCAGAGCGAGGCAATGGGCCTGTGCCTTGGAGCAGCCCGCAAACTGATTTGCTGAAGCGAACGCCCGAGAAAAAGGCGAGCGGCGAACCGAGCACCAAAGACGGCATTGAAACTCTTCGTTTCTGTGCCTCGCCCTTCCGCGCTCGCCCCTCGATCGACACCGTCCCATTGTTTTTCCTCTAACCATGAACAATCCGGCTTAGGTCGCCGCGACTTGAAGCCTGGAAGAAAAAGGCTCGCCTTCACCGAGCTATTTGTAGAGCGCGTCTATGAATCCCTGAGCCGTTAACTTATCGATGATGCTGTTATCGATGTAGGATTTGAGGTCGAACGTGCGGGCGGCCTCGCTCGTCGACAGTTCTTGAGTCGCCTTCATAACTTCCGGCGTCACCTTCGGAGATCTTGGCAATAAGGGCGCGAAAAAGTCGTAGGCGTAGGCGTTCCACTCGGGGTTGGTCACTCCCGTATACTTCGGCAAAACTGGAAGCGTTCTGGGTTTGTCGCGTTTGGTCACGGCAGTGGCTTCCACGACCGCGGCGACAAAGCGCTCCAACGTTTCGCGGTTCTTTGCCGCGTAGGTTTTCGTCGCGATCCATGCCTGGTTTGAGTAAGGGATGTCGCGCAGATCCGCCAGCCGCTTCTGGCCGGAGGGAATTAACTGCTCGCCAAGAGGGGGCAGGATCAGCGTCGCCTCCGTTTTGTTGGCTTTCATCGCGCTGATCAGATTACCGAGCCCACCAAGGTACACGACCTCGACATCCGACTTTTTAATGCCGTTTTTTGCCAACCACACGCCGATCATAACATCGCCGAGTGAATTGGGGTTCGTCGAGCTGATTGTTTTGCCCACAAGATCTTTGACGTTTTTTATCTGCGGCTGGACCCAAACCTCTAAAACCGTGTGCGGCATCGCCTCGCCGAAAAACACAAAGTCGGTCACACCCTTGGCAATGGCTTCGATGACCGGTGCCGCCGGACCCGCTATCACATCGATGCTAGCGGAGCGCAGAGAGGCAACCGTCTGCGAACTGCTGTTAACTTGATTCAGGGTGACGTCCAGGCCATGTTTTTCGAACAGCCCGAGCTCTTTAGCGGCAAAGATATTGATGTACTGAGCGCCTGCAGCGGTATAACCCACAGTCATTTTGATCGGTTGTTTCTGAGCTAAGGCTTGTCCGGTCTCGAAACATACCCCCAGCATCACAGCGCTAACCCAAAGCATCAATCGTATTACGTTCATGTCTCACCTCAATTGGATAAGTCTTATCCTTCGCCAAGGATTTAATATGCACCCTACCTCGATGTCAATGCGCAAGGCGCGCCTTTTCGATAGGAGGGGAACAAGGTTGCTTCGTCCGTTCAATCACTGCGGGTTTGATTCTGCGCAGCTTGCAGCGTAAAAAACTATTCGCGGACCTCTTAGAGTCCGTCATTCCCGAATGCTTCTATCGGGAATCCAGGCGAGACGGGAGCTGGACCCCCGATTAAGACATTCGGGGGTGACGTCTTTGAGATAAATTCTCATTGCTATGTTCTCATACGCCGGTAGTTTGCTGCGGGGTAGTTCAATGCGGATCTTTCGAAAAAAGCACTGAGCAGCGAATCGGGTGAGGTTCGTTGCCCTTCGCCATCACGCCAACGCAGGGATCACTTCTTGCGCCATCAGCTCCAAAGTTCTTCGGACGTCGCTCATCGGGACGCCGCCGAAGTTGACCAGGCAGATGACGTGGGTGACGCCAATTTTTTCGTATGCACGAAAAATTTCCGTCGCTTCGTCCGGCGTGGTGAACGCGCCGAGTTTCTCTCGTCTCAGCTCGTCGAGATTGGGGATCTTTGATCCTGGGCGACGATGGGTTTTGTGAAAGGCGATGGCACGTTCGAAGCACGGCCGGCTGCCGCCTACCGCTGTTGCCTCATCCCGATCAAGATAGACATGTAAAGCGACCATGATCTCCTGCACGCCGGCGTGGCCGGCGCGAACGTAGGCAGTTCGATAGAGATCGTTTTTAGCTTTGACGTCCGCGAGATTACTCGAACGCGCGAAGGGTATGCCCATCATGGGGAGGCCCAGCTCTCCGGCCCGAATTAACGTCTCGTCGCTGGAGGCGGCGATCCAGATCGGCGGCGCGGGCTTTTGCAGCGGCTTCATGTAGAGCGAGACTTTATCGAACCGGTAATGCTTTCCTTGATGCGAGAACTGCTCTTGTGTCCACGCTTTCAAGACGACGTCGAATCCCTCCCAAAATTTTTCCTTGGCGTCTTCCATGGTCATGCCGAAGGTCTGGAATTCCACCGGTGAAAAACCGCTGCCGACGCCGAACTCCAGCCGGCCGCCGCACAGATTGTCGGCGAGCGCGTATTCTTCCGCCACGATCAGAGGATTATGAAAGGAAAGAACAGATACCGCGGGTCCCAGGCGGATTTTCTTTGTTCGCTGGCCCAGGGCCGCGATGACCATCGGCGGCGAAACGCAGGTGCCGTACCAGTAAAGATGATGCTCGCCGAGCCAAAAGGAATCGAAGCCGAGTTCTTCGGCCCAATCGGCGATCGCCAGAACTTCTTCATAGTACCTTTGGTTGGAGCGCCCAAGCTCGGGATGGTTGTCGCCGAAGATGAAAATGCCGAATTTCACGGTCCGTATCGATTATCACAGATCCGATTCGAGTCCAAAGGGCCTCAGGAGTTCATTGCCGTAACTAAAAAGAGCACTAAGCGAAGAAAACATTTCACCACGAAGCACCCGAAGGCCACGAAGGATTCGGATCATTTTTCTTATAAAATTTTCTTCAAACTTCGTGATCTTCGCGACCTTCGTGGTGAGAAAAGATCTCGATGATTGGTACAGCGATAAGCCTGCCGTATAGCCGTACAGACAAGGTTTAGCGCCGGCCGTAGAGCTTATCCACAAAGCCGCTTTTCCGTAGCTCATCGACAAAGCGCAGCTCGACAAAATCTTCCACCTTCGCTTTCGCTGCCCTGGGATCGGTTAAAGCTTGGACCTCTAAAGTGTTCTTCAGACCGTCGAGCGTCGGATAGGTATCTTCAGCCAAAAGTTCGTAATTGGATGTGTACCCTCCTTCGAGGACCGCAGGGCTTACCCCGCGAGTGTACTTTTGCATCACTCTAATCGATTCTTCTTTGTGGGTTTTGAAAAAATAGATCGCTTCGGCGAGGGACGCGACTACGCGTCGGACCTCGTCGGGATTTTCCTTGATTTTCTTCCTCGTGGTTACGCTGCAGTTAAACTGAAAGGGAACTTTGAGCTTGGCCATATCGATGATGACTTTGAGCCCTGCTTTTTCCCCTTGGATTTTTTCTCCGTCGGTGACGACGGTGAACTCTGCCTGTCCGCTCACCACCGCAGTGACACGAGCGGGGCCGCCGCCGATGGTGACCGCTTTAATGTCTTTGTAAGGAATGCCGACCTTGGCGAGCGCTAGCCGCAATGCAAAATCGGCCGAGGTGCCCGGTATGTGCACGGCCGCCGTCCGGCCGCGCAGACCTTCGGGCGATTTGATACTTGGGCTACCGATAATGAAATAGGGCAGCGTATTCATCTGGCTCTGAATGATCGCTATGTCCGCGCCGGCCAGGTTGGCATTGATGACGGCGGTGCCCACTGCTCCGCTATACCCTAGATCGCCGGCAATGAGGCTTTGAATGCCGCGGACGCTGCCGTCGATGAATATCGTGTCGAGATCCAGGCCATGCTTTTTAAAAATACCCGTGTCCTTAGCCAACCAGTAGATCACCGAAGAGCTTGTGGAGTCCGAGATATAAGCGATGTAACTCTTGGCCTGAGCCGTGCCTGCGGCGCCAATCGCCGACATAAGCAAAGCTAAGAGCAGAGAAACAAAAAGACGATTTTTTTTCACGACGCCCTCCCTAATTTCGCTCGCCCTGGTTGGCCCGCCTCATGCTTAACTCATCTCGCAGAGCGCGACAAGCAGTGAGAAGGCGGACTTATTTCAGTTTCGCCCACTGCTTCCACGTAAACACCAGGCCGAAGGCGCACGTCAGAGCCGCGGTGACGTACATCCACTGGTAGCCCGCCAGGTCGACAACCAACCCGTTGAGTAAAGCGCCCATGCCGTTGCTCAGTGGGAAGGACACGGAAAAGCTCGCCATGGCACGCCCGCGCCGCTCAGCGGGGGCTTGCTCCATCGCCAATGCGAGAATCTGGGCGCCGCCGATGGCCGATCCCAGATACCAAAGCGCGCCGCCGACGATAAGACCCGCGAGGTTCGTGACCGTGGGCATGATGAGCAAGGCGATCGTTTCGAGGCCGAAGGCGACCATCAACGACCGGCCGCAACCGATTTTATCCGATAAGCGGCCGAGGAGCGGCCGGCCGAACGTGCTCGTGACGCCGACGGCGACGTAGTACCAACCGAAATGGCCGATGCCGAGTTGGCGCGCGTAAAGCACGACGTAACTCGACAAGCACGGTAAGGAAATATTAAGCGTAAAAAGAAGCATCGCCGCCAGTAAAATATGGCGGTCAAAGATGTTGATAATGTCGCGCCACCAGGACTCGCTGGTCTCGGTCTCGGCCCGTTGCGTGCGCTGAGGAACCTCTCGCGCCAGTAAGTAGGCCGCTGCCGCGCCCATCAACGCCAGGCCCATGGCGACAAAAAACACGGCGTTAAAGCCGCCGTGGGGCGCGTCGATAATCCACAGCGCGACGGCCGGGAACAAAATCGTCGCGGTGGATTGCACGCCGCCGTAATAACCGGATGCTTCGCCGCGCCGGTCCGCGGGAGCCGCGGTTGCCAGCAGCGTGTAGCCGCCTGTGTTCATGCCCGACCAACCGATGCCTCTTAGACCGTTACCGGCCATCGTCGCTCCGGCCGCAGGAATGAAACAAATGAGATTACCGAAGCTTTGCGTGAGCAGGCCGAGAATCATGACCCCGGTAACGCTCCAGCGGTCCGCCCAATAGCCGATGATCGGACGCGAGATCACGCTGGTAACGCCGAACGACGCGATCACCAGTCCGACGATGAGAGGCGAGCCGCCGAGATGCGTAATGTAAAGTGGAAAGGTAGGTTGCAGGACGAAATGCTGCGCATAGCCGAGAAACTCGGCGAGACAGAGCAGCGCAAAGGCGCGCGTCCAAATCGATTCGGGTTCGGTTTGGGTCATTGAGCGACCTTGATCAAAGCGACTCGGATCGCAGTTGGGACGCGTAAATCAACGCGAAGACCAGTCCCGCCCCCTGGACGGCGCTCAGGAGAAAAAACATGCCGGGGTAACCGGCGATTTCGACGGCGCTGCCTGTGAGCAGCGAGCCGACGCCATAGCTCAGCGGATACGCCACGGAAAAGGTGGCCATTTGTTTGCCCCGGCGCTGCGGGTCGGCGCGCTCCACGGCGAGCGCCAAGGCAGTCGAGCTGCCGATGGCGTTACCGAGCATGTAAAGCGCGCCGCAAAAGATCATGCCGCCCAGACCCGCCACGGTGGTCATTAGCAACAGGCCCAGCAGCTGCAAGCCGAACCCGGCGGCGGTCGAGAGATCGCGGCCGATCCGATCCGACAAACGGCCGAGGAGCGGGCGCGCTAGCAGGCTGATCACGCCGACGACGATAAAAAATGATCCAAAATTCACGACGCCGAGCTCAGTGGCATAGAGCACACTGAAATTGGTGATCGCCGGAAGCGAGATATTGAGCCAGAGAAGCACCAGCGACGGCAACAAGATGTCACGTTCGATAAAGTGAAAGATTTCGCGCCACCACGGGCCGGACGATTCCGGCACGCCGTGCCGGCGCTCCGGCCGGGGCACGTGACGGGCCATCGCGCCGCCCAGCGCCGCGGCGACCCATGAGAAAATCGTTGTAGCAATAAACACGACGGTGAAACCGCCGAAGGCGGCGTGGAGCAGCCACAGAGCGAAGGCCGGGAACAAGATCGCAGACGCGCCCTGCACACCGCTGTACAGACCGGACGCTTCGCCGCGCCGCGACTCGGGCGCCGTTAAAGCCAACAACGAATAACCGCCTGTGTTGAGTCCTGCCCAACCGATGCCGCGCAACCCGTTGGCGAGCATCGCCGCGCCGACCACGGGAATGAAACAAAGAAAAATGCTTACGCCTTGAAACAGCAAGCCGGAGGTCATGACTCCGGCTTCGCTCCAACGGTCGGCCCAGTGGCCGACCAGCGGCCGCACGACCACGCTGCTGGCGGCGAAACAGGCGAGCACCAGGCCTACGATCAAAGGCGATCCGCCGAGTTGCGTGACGTACAAGGGCAAAACCGGCGCGAGCATGGAATGCTGCGCGTAACCGAGAAATTGCGCCCCGCATAGAAGCATAAACGTGGGCGTCCAGATGGAATCGAGTCGCTGGTGTGCCATCGGTGATTTGCGGCGAAAATTCTTTGCGCGGGCCTGTCGAATTCAAGACGAGGCGAGGACGGCAAAGCGGCTTCAAACTAACACGAAGCGAAGGTGGAAGCGAGATGAGGGGCGCTCGGATTACTGTTTCGCGCAATGAGCCACCGCGAGTTGCTTAGCGGTTCTCGTCGCGACTACTCCCATATTTTTATGTCAGCCGCTGCGGTTTGTCCGATCGCCTGAATGGTGGAATGTGGCCCAAAGGCCGGGATGATAAATCTCGGCCCATGCGCAGCGCTGCCTCAATTCCTTGGTAGTAGCCGGGAAGGTGAGCGAGCGGGCGATAGCCCATGCGCTTATAAAAGAGCTGTGCTCCTTCGTTCCCCGCGCGCACTTCCAGGGTGACACTGAATATGCCCGCCACGACGGCGCATTTCTCGAGCCACTCGAGAAGTTGGCGTCCTATGCCTAACCGTCTATAGGGCGGAGCCACAGCGAGAAGGTCCAAATACGCGTCGTCGTCTCCGTAGCGCATGATTGCAAACCCGACGATGCTATCGTGAATGCATGCGACGAGGACGTTAACAGCGGGCGCGCGAATGCTCGCTGCTACCCGCGTCGGTGTCCAACGCCATCGGAGACCGTATTCGATTAAGTCGCGCGACAAATGGGCAATGGTGGTAGCCTCTGCCGGCTGCGCCAATCGCAACGATAAGTCAGAACTAGTCATTAGGTGTATGGCCTAACGATCTTTAAGATAGGTCGATCCGGCTGTCGTATTGCTTGAGATAACCTAAGCGAAGAAAGGATTGCGATCAAGGTATCCCCCCTCAAATTACCCGTGAGTTGTTTCTATCAGAAATTGGAAAACAGTAAGCAGAAAGTCAAATTGTAGAAGTTTGAACCCAAGCCGCTCCCGCGAACAACTGGATTCGGCTGGTGCAAGTGCGATCGACTCGAGCAAAATAACTCAGAACCCACTCTCGTCCTCAGTTGGGATTCGAGCTTGATCGATGATATGAGTCGATCGGGGTATTTGCAGCAGCTTTACGCAAAATAAAGCCCCCTTTTCTCGAATAAAAAAGGACGCGGTTCTAGCGGAGATCAAGCGGGCCGCACAAATGAGAGGAAATGCCATGATGAAAAATCGGACGATTCTTACTATTATTCTTCTAGATCTGCTTTTAATCCTCCCTGTTGGTGTCGAGGCGCAAGTAACCAAGCTCAACATTGCCTATACGGCGACCAGCCCTTATCAGGCGGTCCTTATTATTACCAAAGATGCGGGCTTTTTCCGCAAGAACAATTTGGATGTCTCCCTCATCTTCACGGCCGGAGGCTCACTGGGGATCCAATCCATGCTCGGAGGAGATGTCGCGATGACCATGGCCGATGGGTCGGCATCGGTTTCCGCCGCTCTTGCCGGGGTGGATGTAGCCGTTATCGCGAGTTTTCTCAATACCTTTCCTTACAGCCTCGTCTCCTTGCCGGAGATAAAAAAGGTGAATCAACTGGTTGGAGGGAAAATCGCTGTGAGCCGGTTTGGCAGCGCAACCGACCTCGGTGTGCGGATGGCCCTAGCCAAGGTCGGCCTGAATCCTGAAAAGGATATCACCCTTCTACAAATCGGAGCGCAGACCGCCCGATTTGCGGCGCTGCAATCAAAGAGTGTCCAGGCGACCATCATCACCCCTCCTTTTACACTCACTGCCCGAAAGATGGGTTTTAATACCCTGCTCGACATGGCCCAATTGGATATCCCCTATCAGCTCACCGCGCTGATTGCCTCGAGATCTTATATGAGCACGCACCACGATATCGTGATGGCCGTGATCCGCTCTTTGGTGGAAGGAATCCATTTCTACAAAACGGACAAAGAAGCGAGCATCAAAATCATGGGAAAATATCTGAATACCAACGATCGTGAAGCCCTGGAGGAGACCTACAGGGAGATCGCCTTGAAAATTGTCCCCGAGAAACCCTATCCGACCCTTCCCGGCATACAGACCATTCTCGACGAACTTGCAAAGAAGAACCCAAAAGCCAAGACGGCGCGACCGGAGAACTTTGTCGATTCGAGCTTCGTGAAGAAATTCGATGATGAAGGATTCATTGACCGGCTGTACAAACACTGAGCCGGCCTCGCACATGACCTCACGTCAAGAGCTAAAAGCGGACCCGTTTCAATTCCCGCGAGCCGCTTCCACGATCAACGGGATTCGACTGTCGCAAGTGTGATCGAGTCGAACAAGATAACTCAATACTCAGGCGCCCCCGGGAATTATGCCCGGCTGGAAGCTTTCCGAGGATCGCCCGCTATTTCGCGTATGCCACTGGCGCACCGACACCCTAGTGTCATCCACTCGATTTACCGGGTCGTCGCGGCATTTGATTTGTCAGCGCGGATGGCGCGCCGTTCCGGCCCAGCCGGTTTCGGAAACATCGATGATCACGCCGTCGGGCGCACTGTATTTAACTTCAGCGTTGATATGCGCCGGCAGCCCTTTCCCCAGTCCGAGCGCATCATTGATATCGTCGCGAATCGACGCTCCCGCGGCGGCGAGCTGCATATCGGTATCGGCTAGTTTGTCGACTTCGAAGCCGATGTGATGCAGTCCCGTATACGCCTTACCCGCGGGCACGCCGGCGGTTTGGTCGTTTTTGAATTTTAATATGGCAAGGTTGATGTCTCCGTCAGTGAGGTGGTAACCACGCGCGCCCGGACTGTTGATCTTAGCGATTTCACGCAAGCCGAACACTTCGATGTAGAACTTTGCGGTTTTGTCGGGGTCCTGAGTTGCGATCGCGATATGTTTTATCTTCGCCATGGGACCTCCCTCTGAGCGGGTATCAATAACTCTAGGACGATAGCATAGTCGAAATCCCTTTGTCGATTCAAGAAAAGCAACCAGGCAAGGAACATTGACAGGCGATTTCTCGACGAGATGACCAGGAGCCGTTTCTTTGACAAATCCCCTCGGTAAAAACAGCAAAAGAAAAAACGCGACCCTCTTGTGTCATGCAAAATTCGAATCTAATGGGCGACGATACTAACCGGTAGGAGATCGGGGACCTTTGCCCTCCTCTCCTTTCCACTGCGCGATCACATCTGTATAGGGTTTCCAAGGGTTGAGTCGGCGATTCTCGGCTACAACCGTGATGAAGTTCTGCAAGGCTTGGTACCAGTTCTCGAGGGGCTGTTTGAAGGAGTCTCTAATCATGGCTTCGTCTGCGACCAGGTTTAGGTATGATGCCGAAACAAGCTCGAAATAATTCAGCAGCTCGATCAGGTGAAATTTCAGCTCCCAATACGGCTCTCCAGACTTGCTTGCGTATATTTCCAACGCCAGCTGTTTCGTTATCTCGGCGATCTTTTTACTTTGTTTATCAACATCAATGAGTCCCGGCAGCAGTGCTTCTACGGCTTTTCGGTGGACCAAGGTTTGAGGATTCCAATCCTCGACGAGCTTCACTGCGTATTGGCGCCGGTTCCAATCGTGGTTGGCCCTAAGTGCTCGATAGGCAATAAAAACACCTATAGCGGTTGCCACCGTACCTAATGCGGTAATGGTATGAAAAACAGTGTCGGCGTCTAGCATAGTGAACCTCGTCGAACGCTTTGGTTATTTCGCATCACCCTCTCACTCACCAGCATCGCCGGAAGTCCTGATTCGCGTAGCTCAGCTCTCGATTAGTTTATCTCAGTTCAGCACGTCTCGTTAAGACTGTTGTGGTAGACGACGCAGCAAAAGTCCGGGGATCGAACCGCACGGCTAAAAGCAAAATTGCACATAAAATATGACCAGTTAACAAACGGTGTCAAGGGGAAGGGAAAGCGGGGGTTGTTTCTACCAAAAATCGGACAGTAGTAAGGCGGAAAATTGAACCGTAAAAGTTTAACCCAAGCCGCTCCCACGATGAATCGGTTTCGGCGGTTGCAAGTGTGATCGGGTCGAACAAAATAACTCAATACGCAGGCCCGATGGTAGACCCTCAACTTACCCCCCTAACTGTCTTTCCATCCGACATTGCGCACAAGCAACCGGTTAAGATCTCGGCTTCATACGACAGCCTAATCCAGCTTTACATCCACAACCACAAAATCGTCCGACGCTAGCGCCTGCTGGAAAACCGGCTTTAGCTCTTCTTTGTGCGTGACCGCGAAGCCTTTGGCGCCATACAGCTCGGCGAGACGTAGGAGGTCGGGGATGAAGAGCTCGGTGCCGATGACGCGGCCTTGATATGTTTTCATCTGGTCGCGTTTCATGCCGCCGTAGGCGTTGTTGCGCAGGATCAGAACGAAGACGGGGATCTTGTGATAGGTCGCGGTGGCGAGCTCTTGTTGCTCCATCATGAACGAGCCGTCGCCGGTGACGCAAATCACGCGGGCGTCGGGGCGGCCGAGCTTGACGCCCATCGCCGTCGCTAGCGCAGTACCGATGGCGCGGAACTCGCCGGCGTGAATGATCGGGTTCACGGCGTCGATGCCGCGCAGGGTGTCGCCGGTCATGCCCGAAGTCGTCAGGATTTCATTGCCGGTAAGCAGGTCGTTGAGCGCGCGCATCACCGATTCATAGGTTAAACCCCTGTTGGCGGGTTTCTGGTCAATCTCGTTTTTCCACGCCTGCTTCGCTTGCTGGATCGCTTGTGCTCTTCCGCTATTCGCCGGCGGCTTGGGCCGGCGCTTCTTGGCTTCGTCGATGATCGCGCGCAAGGCGATTTTAGCGTCGGCTGTAATCGACAATGCAGTCGGATAGTTGCGGCCAAGCTCATCCGGATCGGTGTCGATCTGCACGATTTTTGCCGTTTCGGGGATAATCTCATGCCCGAAGCGCATGGTTGTGCCTTCGCTGAAAGTTGCGCCGAGGGCGAGAATCAAATCGGCTTCTTGGAAAAATTTGCGCGCGTAGGGGCGGCCGCCGAAACCGAGGCAGCCGAGGGCAAGCCGGTGATTCTCAGGAAAGACGCCTTTGGCCGTGTAGCTCGCTGCAACCGGCAGCGATAGCAGCTCGGCGAGCTCGCGCACTTCTTCGCGCGCGCCGGCCCAATCGACGCCGGTACCGGCGAGCACCACCGGCGTGGTGGCCTGGAGCAAAAGATCGACGGCTGCTTGCGCCGCGCCGGCATCCATCGCCGGGGCGACCGGTTCGGCGCCGGGCGCGAAGCGCAACGGCTCGGGCAGCTGGGCGTGCTGCAAATCTTCGGGGACGATTAAAAAGACCGGACCCTGACGGCCGCGGGTGGTTTGGCGGAACATCGAGTCCAACAGCGGTCCCAATTCTTCGATGCGCTCGAGCTTGGCGCTGTGCTTGGTGATCGATTGAAACATCCGAACATGTTCCATGCCGTGGAACGACGAGAACCGCCCTTTCGCCGAGGCGGCGGTGTCGATGTCCGACGAGATGACGAACAGCGGCACGGATTCCTTATGAGCTTGCGCCACGGCGGTGGCGATGTTGGTTGCGCCGCCGCCCGCAGAGACTAAACAAACGGCCGGCTTTTTGGTCGCGCGCGCGTAGCCGAGCGCCATGTTGCCGGCGCCGCCTTCATGCTGCGCGTTGACCAAGCGCATCGGCGGCCGCCTGGCGATGGCGTCGCCGATCGCGAAGGAAGTGTGGGCGAGCACGCCGAAAATATTTTCTACGCCTCGTGAGCGTAAATATTCAACCAAAGCATCGGCAACATTGGTTCCAGCCATCGTGCGCCTCCAAGGAATTCTCCGGACTGATTATTTCAGCGGCGAGGAAAAAGCAAATGGCCCGGGACGTGGCAATGAGACCGCTCATCTTACAGTCGATTCGGCCAGCGATGCACTTAACCGATCGAGGAAACACGGCTCTAAAGGAAAAGTGAATGATGGGAATGTCAAAGATGCGACCCTGGTTAGTCATTTTGTCTTTATATCACGTTCAACACCTGCTATATTGCATCGTTGTGATGCATCCTTGATGCACAGAGGAGTATCGATGAAACCGATTACCTTACGAAGTGTTCCGCCGCGCGTTGCTAAAGCCATTCGCAGAGAAGCCGCAAGAAAGGGGCAGAGCATCAACAAGACCGTCATTAGCCTCTTGGAGGGTCGGCCGACCGTTAAAGAAAAAAAGCAGGGCCGAAAGATTCTACATCGTGAACTCGACAGCTTAGCCGGGTCGTGGTCCAAAAAGGAAGCCGCGGAATTTGACAAGACGCTAGCCGCGCAGCGCACCATCGATCCGGACCTCTGGAAGTAATGCGGCTGCTGGTCGATACCTCAGCGTATTCGGGATTCATGCGCGGGCATCCTGAGATCAAGGGCGCCATTCAGGAGGCCGATGAGATCTATGTCAACTCGATTGTTCTTGGAGAGCTGGAAGCCGGGTTTATTAAAGGCCGACGCCAGCGAAGAAACGAAGCAGAATTGAAGCGATTCCTTGGCTCACCGCGAGTCAAGCTTGTCGACGTTACCGAGGATACCGCGGAGCGATACGCGGTCATTCTAAATTTTCTCTGGCGGGCGGGAACTCCTATCCCGACAAACGACATTTGGATCGCCGCCAGCGCCATGGAGCACGGCCTCGAAGTGTTGACGACCGACGATCACTACCAAAAAGTGTCTCAAATCCTGGTGAAATACTTTCCTCTATAGGATTCCAGCATGAGAGAGATGCGGTGATTAACTCGTTAGAAAAATTTTCGGTGTTCTTAGGATCTCTCGTTTCGGCATTTCTAGAATTTTCGAAACGTGGAAACGTCAGGGATACGAATTTTCGAACACGGTAGAGACGCAAGGTCCCAAATATTTCCCCCGTGGGTGGCCGGACATAGCAAAACCAGAGATTTCCTCGTTCATCCATGCAAGCCGAACTCCAATATTTTCGCTGATAAATTCCGGAGCGAAAAATCGTGATCACCTCTACGGCTCAGAAAGTACCTAAGTCGGGATTTGACCTCGGAACTTCGCAACGGCCTGGGGAATGGCAAAGGCCACAGCAAATAGCTAAAATTGACCTGAATCTATCCCGGAGGCAGATTGCCGTGAACACGCGAAGACGATCATTTCTAATCTTCTCTCTCCTTGCCGGTGCGTGCTTATTAGATCGCGGCACAGCGCTGCCGCTGGACGTGAATCGTCCAGCGCACTTTCTACCGGAGGAGCGTCAGATCATCGAGCAATACTACCGTCAGGGGAACAAAGGCAAAGCGAAAGGACTCCCTCCAGGCTTGGCCAAACGCGACGGCAATCTGCCTCCGGGTTTACAAAAACATTTGGAAAAAAACGGTCAGCTCCCACTCGGTTTGCAAAAGCGGCTCGAACCGCTACCGGTTGATTTGGATCGCCGGCTGCCGCGGCTGCCCGAATATTGGGAACGAGCGGTACTGGAAAGGGACGTTATCCTGATCGACCGCCGGACCAATCGCATTCTGGATATCATCGAAAACATCATTGCCCTCGCCACCGGGCAGTAACGCTGCGTTCGCGGCCACCGGCCCGGACCGCGCTGGTGGCCCATTACTGCTACTTCGCCTTGTTTTTTATCTAAGTCTCACCGAAAAAGTACCGTCAAAAAGATTGTTCATTGGAACCGGTGAGGGATTTGGGTTTTTGTAAACTAAACTGCAATTCGATTGTCGTGACAGGGTCATGAAAAGGCTTATGACGCATCGCGATGGAGCCGAGGCGGTCCGGAGAGAGAGTCAGCGTCACTGAACCATCGATCAAATTACCCGCGGGTTGTTTCTAACACGAATTGGACAGCACTAACGCAGAAAGTCGAATCGTAGAAGTTTGAACCCAAGCTTCTCCCACGATCAACCGGATTCGGCTGTTGCACGTGTGATCGAGTCGAACAAAATAACTCAATACTCAGGCCCGCCCCTCATTCTAATTGTTCGTGTCGAGAGGGTCTTCGCCGTTTGACGTCCGCCGGGTGTCTTGACGTTGAGCCGACGATGACCTTCTGCTAAATGAGAGCGACGGCTATGAACAAGCAAATTCATCGTATCAGCTTGAGCCTTCTAGGGGCGTATTGTTTGATTGTCGCGTCTACGATCGAGGCCGGCGAGCCGCTCGATCTAATGCAGTCAACGATGGACCGGGGCCTGCAACTGTTCAAAGATCCTACGCTCCAGTCGAAAGACAAGGAAAAAGAACGCGCCGACCGCATGCGCGCAATCGTTGATTCCATCGTCGACTTTGAGGAGATGACAAAGCGGGCGCTCGGACCGCACTGGAGCCGCATGGCTCCTGCCGAACAACAGGAGTTCGTTCGACTCTTTCGCAGTCTATTGGAAAAAATTACCGCGGACTGGAATCCAGTAAAAATGGTTTTGGGCAGGGAGATGATTGAGGGGGACTTCGCTCAAGTCGAATCCAGCGAGATCAATTCAAGTGGTAACCAAATTCCCGTTGTTTACAAGCTACGACGCGTCGATGGCACATGGAAGATATACGACGAGGTCATAGGCAATGTAAGCGTTGTCAACAACTTTCGTGCCCAGTTCCGCCGCGTCATTTCCAAGTCATCATTCGAAGAGCTAACAAAGTTGCTGCGCGAGAAGGGCGAAGGAAAATAAGAGACCACCGATTCACGGGTTCACGTTCAGGGTCGTGATTTGGTCTATTGGTTACGTCTTGGTTCAAATTCAGACCAAAGGTTTGAGCGGCATCATCTCTCGATTTTCCAAATTCTGAAAGTTACTTACAAACCATTATGCTTTTTCCATTGGGTGACCCAATCGAAGAAGGGCTGCGATCAAAGCGATCACCATCCGGATCGAATTACCTGCGGGTTGTTTCAGTCAGAAATCGGAGAGCACTCAGGCAGACTGTCGACGTGTAGACGTTTAAACCAAAACCGCTTCCACGATCAACTGGATTTGGCTGTTGCAAGTGTAATCGAGTCGAACAAAATAACTGGTCCCCCCAAATTATGTTAACTGTCGCCAAAACTGTCATTGCGACCAGTACCAGCAGCGTTCTAAGTCTTTGATTTCCCGAAGTCGACTGATGGCACATCAATTGTGCTCCAGGGAAGTCATGAAACGGAAGCAAGCCATGGAGCCGGAGAACGTTATCAAAGGCCGGATCGCCGAAGCCCTCATAGTGAGCTTCTGAGAAGTTCAGGGGAGTTCATTGATGAACGCTATTACTCTGATGTTGGCAGTATTTCTTGCGCAGGTTTTTATCGGCAGTAATGTTGGTGCGAGCACGATCCAGATCACTTCTCCTATTTCCGGGGCCACGATCCGGTCGTTTACCGTGCTGGTTGCTGGTTTAGTCAATCCGATACCAAGTAATGAAGGGGCAGTAAAAATCAATGGTTTTACAGCGGCCATCGATCCAGTCGGAAAATTTGCCGCTATAGTACCCGTCGGTCCGCAAACGATCAACCTGACCGTAACCGCTACCGACGTAAACGGCAATTCACTAGCAAGCGAATCGATCCCAGTCACGGTGCAGGCTTCCGAGCCGGCAGTGATCTTACAACCTCGACCCACCGAAGGCATCGCCCCACTGACCGTGAGTTTCGATCTCACGAACCTTGTGCCTATAAATTACGTCTCTCTCAATGCAAAAGGCGACGGCGCGGTGGATATTCAGGGCAATACATTAAAAAGCCAATCGTACCCGTTCCATCAGCCCGGTCTGTACTACCCTACGGCAACGGTTACCGATAACAAAGGGAACACTCACACGGCCGTCGCTTTGATTCAGGTATTCGACGCAAAGTCCTTCGACCGCCTATTTCAACAAAAGTGGCAGGGGTTTAAAAATGCCCTGCGAGCAAGCGACGCGGGGGCGGCTTTGCTTTTCATTGCTCAGGACGAGCGCGCGGAATTTCAGGGAATGTTTCAACATCTCACTGTGCCGCTCTCTTCAATCGATCAGGTTCTCACTGAAATCCGCTTTGTCCAAATGAGAGGGAACACGGTGGAGTATGAGATGCTGCGCGCCGACAGCCGGGGCACAGTCTCCCATTTAGTGCGGTTTGTCTTAGACAGAGACGGCGTCTGGCGGATTCAGGATTTGTGAAAACAAGGCGATGCATTATATCGCTGCAAGAAGCAATGGTGTCCACGTTGGCGATGCGGCGATTCAGATTGCGGCCATTCTGAAACCCTGGCGAGAAAATATTCCATGTAGGCAACAACGTGCCCTGAATTCACCCAACATAGAGACACCGTCACCGTAGAGCGAACTTTCTCAGTGGGAACTAAACAGCGGGATTTTCCAAGGCAGTGGCAACCTGTGATGATTGAGCTTTCTGGCGGGCGGCCAGCTTCTTCCTCCACCTTGCATCATGCCAAGCTTCGTAAGACGACATGTTGAGGTAAAGCTGCTGCGTCATGTTGGCCAACACGCGCAGGTTTTCCTCCCTGACCCAGCCAGGTTCGATGAGCTGGGCGTGCCTGCCGCCCTTTTTCTTCCAAGCTTCTTGGAGCGTGAAGGAGGCGAACAACTCCGTGCCGGTCAGAACGATCACTGGTGCACGTGTCTGCCGTCTATTCCAGACGTATTCGCGTCCCCACTCTGCAAGCTTGGCGATGCGACCAACTTCGTCCGTCGAAAGCTCATCCGCCTCCTTCATTGTCGAGAAAACGAGGATAGACCCGGGAAACCGGACGGCTAATTTCTTCATCGCTGCGACATCTTCGGCTTGAAACACCTCTCTCCCAAAGCTCTTCGCTTCACCGAACACGATCTCGGTGGGATGATCATTGCCAAAGGTTTGCTTGCGTTGATACCAGAGGATGAAATCCGACTCCAATTTGTCCTTGGGAGCCAGTTCCAGTTCCTGACCAGCTGACCATGTCACTTCGACATCGTGATGCCCGACGATCTCTGAGAAACATCGTACCGAAAGCGACGCCGCATAACCGCCCCTGGCGTAGTCGGGCAACGCAAAGGGACCAACCAGTCTGTACGCCCATCTGGAGTTGTTGCGGGCACTCGGTTCAACAATAGGAAAACTATATTGACGTAAACATAGGCTGCAGCTCATCTGGTAATCCAGCTGCTTCAGAGAGTACCAACTCCAGCTCGAACATTTCGTGCACTTCAACTCAAGGCCCAACTCAACAGCACCTTTTTCGATAAGATCCTCGAAATTGTTATGCCTCCAGACATCGTCCTTTGTTGCGTTTTGAGTTTTATTTTTGAACTCCTGATGGTGGGCGCTTCGCGAAATCGGTTTGCGTGAGATGTCGTTGAGCAGCTTGACAATTTTTGCATGTGCAAAGCTGCCGACGCCCCTAAACCCACCGAGCGTCTGGACGATTTGTTGGGTTGCTCGTCCTGCGTCTGATAGGACTGCATTGACCCCATGCATCTTGAGCCATTTGTTGATAGCTGCAGTACCCTCCAGCATTTCCCAGTACTCAGGCAAATTCTTGAATCGCGGGAATACAATGAACCCCTCGGTCGTTGTTAGAAGATGGTCATCACCAAAATGGAACTTTGGCAACCCAGCCTTTTTGTACTCGCACGGAAAAACTGTCGCGATTTGACCCGTGTGAGTCCAGTCCGTGATCCGCACGACATTTGCCCACCTGTTTTTATTGCCGTATTCGTCTGCAAACTCCGGATGAAGGCAATCGAACCGGATTGTTGGCTTATCGGCAACGAGCGGTACATCGAATTTCCTTTCTGCTGCGGACAAGGTTGGGCGCATTTCTCGGACCATGATTTCTGATGAAGGTTGCCAGATCGAGGGATACCAGTCCTGCCGGACATTCGCGCCATCTACATCAACGTGCAAATAATTCATGTGAATTTGTTCGATGTCATTAGAACTTATAGACCTCGCGAACATCACTTTCGGGCGAATCATGACGCCATATGGATTGCCCGGCAAAGGTCTATAGTTATTGAGGATGAATTCCTTACAGAATTCGGAAAGCGCCTCGACCCACTGCACCGGGACCGGAACAACATTCCGTTTGATAGCCCGGAGATTCCAGAAATCTATAAGGTCTCGTGATTTGTATGCGTCTAGAACAAAAAGTGCTGGTTCGTCGCGGTTGTGGTAGTCAACCTTTATTTTTGATTGGCCCATTCGCAGGGCCGATGTGCATCCTGCTCGGTATAGATTTGCGAGCGTTGGGCCATTGAGCGATACGGTTTTGGGACCAAAGGCGTCCGTGAATGCCTGGCCAAGATACCGCAGGTCGGACTCTGTGGGGAATGCACCAAACAAACAAGCACTGAGCACAGCAAACGAAGGCCTTTCAGGAAAAACATTGACAATGTTGTGTTCGTGTCGACGGGCAAACTGGAATTCCTTGCGGTAGAGATCCTTGTAGAGGCTGAACACATTTAAGCCACGCCCCTTTCGGTCCCGATCACCGGCCCGTGTCAATATATCCGAAAGCTGCAAGACGCGCTCTTTGTCGAATCCAAGTCCATCGGCCAAGCCCGATTCAGCCTCAACGATGAAATCCGGTTCAAAGAAATCGAGATAGCCGTTCACGATCTGTACCGCCGTCTCGAAGTGATGACCGTGGCGGTCCCACCATTTTGGAACTTGCTTCAACGACGGGATGATTGGGTTGTATTTACCTCCCCACAGACACGTATTGACCCGGAATACATCCAGTGTCCGCTTTCTGTCATCAGGCCGAACTAGGAATGCGAACCGGACGGGTCTCAATCTAACATGGACGCTGATCTGAGACATCTTCTTTCACTTTTGCATTTGGTGTTTTAACCGTTGCGCAGAGGCCACAACCACTCGTCGTTTTGGAAAGTTCCAGCGTATCAGAAGTTCATGATCCATCGCCTCATTAAAATGATCGAATACGCCAGACGGTGTCGTAATCTGCGATCATTCGGATATCGTAAGAATAAGTGCCGTCAGGTTTTTTCCGTAGCATTTCGTAAATGACGTCTTCTTTGCGGTTCTTTACAAAGCGAATCGGACCAAGGATTTCGTCAACCTTCTTACTCAAATCGGGGATAGCTTCGAAGGTTTGCTTGTAGCGCTTGCGCGATTGTGAGTGGATGCAGTCGAGCGCCGCCGTCATGTCGCCCCGGCGTAGAGCTTCCCGGAGATCGTTCCATACGGCCTGGAGATGGGCATCAAAAGCCTGTGGGCTCAAGAGGCGCAAATGAATTTTATGGGTACGGATGGCGCCGGAACGATCGTAAATCCTCAGTAACGGTTCGTAGTTTCCTTGGCGCGCGTAGGTGTAAGAAACCGTTTCACCCATATTGTTGAACTCGTGGACCAACTCGGGCTTGCCATCGCCGTCCGCATCGAATTCTATTTTGATTGGATCGGACATGGGATAACGGCCGCCGGTAAAGACCAAATCATAAGGCACGGACATGGTTAGCGGGAACGGGAAGGGGGCGCCGGTTACCATTCGCCACATACCTTCGATTTGAGCCAACTCGCCGATCTGGTCGGGAGAGTTTGTTAACGCCAGCGCTCTCAATTTCTGTGGCAACTCTGCAGATTGCGGCGGTGCATGAGGAAAAACGCGGGCTATAAAGTCGTCTTTCTGAAGGTCGGCTAAAAAGGCGGGATCAGATCTGTATGGCTCGCAAGCGGCAGCGGCAGAGTGGACGAAGCTCAAAAACGCGAGGAAAAGGCAAAAAGCCGACGGGAAAGGGGATTGATAAAGGTACTCTAGAAAGTGTCTTCGACGGAGTTTAAGCACCCGGCTATTATAACCGCGGAGGGTAGTGGATGCGAACGGACTCAGCCTACCGTGATCGATGCAAAAAAATTGTCGTCGGCAATTTTTTGCGAATGAGAGTTTAAGGAGAGTTTATTGGTCTTGTATCTTGCTATCGCCAACTTTTACGTCACTCGACACTCCGGCTTTTCTCGTTTCCGCTTATACTCGTGCCACGACGGCTCTTCGATTTTATCCATACCGTCGACCGGCTGGTTGAAAACGTAGATCCAGAGGTCGATCATCGGGTTGCGGTGTAGTTTGTTAGTGAGCAAATATTGCACGGCTGACATGCGTCTTATGGATATAAAATCGGCGACAGGTCTAACCACTGTTGGCGGGCTCACCTCTTTTTTAGCTCGTCGTTGGCTTTTTTGGCGAAGCTCCAGTCAACGATATTCGAGTGTCGCAACAAAGAGGTCAAGTCCGCTTTTAGCTCTTTGTTAGCGCCTCTTCTATCTTCCGAAGCTGCCGCGTGAGCGGTCTTTTCGCGGTGAGTCTCATTTTCATCCCAAAGTCGGGTGAGGCCGAAAAGCAAGTCCAAACAGTTCTGTCTTCC
>JBGPIK010000073.1:0-20898 GCA_041484845.1 Binatia bacterium
GGAAAAATGCTTTGGCGACATCGACGAAATCACAGATGAATTCAACTGGGGAGTAGAGTAAACGAAATAAATTCGGAAATAAACTAACCGTAACAATAGGCAGTGCCTTGAAGGCCCGCGCAAGCCGCCTAGTCCGAATTGCTCACGCATGAGGACGATCGAGAGGCGAGCCCTCCAGAGCGAGGCAATAGGTCTGTGCCTTGGCTCCACCTGCAAACTGCGTTTCTGGAGCGAACGCCTGAGGAAAAAGCGAGCGACGATCGAAGCACCAAAGACGGCATTGAAACTGTTCGTCTCTGTGCCTCGCTCTTCCGATCTCGCCTCTCGATCGACACAGTGTCATCGTTTTTCCTCTAGCCGTGAATAATGCCTGCTAGTGGTAAGCGCCTCCGAGTGATAAGAGTCTTAGTGCGATAGAGGGCATGATCGTGAAGAACCATGAAATCAATGCCGCATGGGATTATCATAACTCCACCAAGCATTCTTACCAGAGCATCCGGACCAATCCGCATTATCTGGACTGGGAGAACCAGCCGATTCCGTTTAAAATTTACTCCAAGCTGGAGCCGATTCCTCTGCACCAGCAGCTGTCTTCTTCAGGAATGCCGGCGCTTTCGGCCATCGCGGCCGTTGAAGAACTTAGTCAAAGTCCTGTGATCCCGACGAGTCAAAGCCTGGCGGAAATCCTGTTTCTTTGTGCCGGTGTTACCAAGCGGAGGTCTTATCCAGGAGGCGAGATGCTCTTTCGCGCCGCCGCTTGCACGGGCGCGCTCTATCACATCGATCTTTACCTTGTCTGCGGCGATCTTAGCGATCTCGAAGCCGGAGTTTATCACTTCAGTCCCCATGATTTTGCGCTCCGGCGGCTGCGGCAGGGAGACTATCGGGGTGTACTCTTGCGCGCCGCCGGGGGAGAAACGTCGATTGCGACTGCGCCGTGCGTGGTCGTCTGCGCCTCTACCTATTGGCGCAATGCCTGGAAATACCAAGCACGCGCCTATCGCCACTGTTACTGGGATAACGGCACCATTCTCGCCAACCTCTTGGCGGCGACGGCCTCACGTCATGTGCCGGCAAAAATTGTTCTCGGATTCGTCGACTCTATGGTGAACCAACTCCTGGGCCTAGACCCGCAACGGGAGGCCGCGCTTTCTCTCGTAGCTTTAGGCCGGGCTTCGTCGGGCCCGGTTGGAACTCCGCCACAGAGCGACGCGCTGAGATTGGAAACTGTTCCGTTATCGAAAGAGGAGATCGAGTACCCTGCGATCAATGCCATGCACGAGGCTTCTTCTTTGCACGACGTGCCGGAGGTTACAGCCTGGCGGGAGGAGCAAAAGGCGGCGGGCGAAAGCATAAAGAAGGAAGGGGAACAAGAAAAACGAATGTTTTCTCTTCAGCCGTTGAGCGCTGGTGAGATGCCGCAGGAGTCGATCGAACAAACTATCGTGAGGCGCGGCTCGACCCGCGAATTCGCCCACGATTCGATGAGCTTCATTGAGCTCTCCACGGTGCTCGACCGAGCGACATGCGGACTGCCGGCGGAGTTTCTAGATTCGGCAGCTCCGTCACTAAACGATATCTATCTCATCGTTCATGCAGTCGATGATCTTCCGTCGGGCGCTTATTATTTTTGCCGCCAAGAGCGCACACTTGAATTACTCAAGGAAGGCAACTTCCGCAGCGAGGCGGGATACCTCGGCTTGGGGCAGGAGATTCCGGCGGACTCAAGTGTGAATGTTTACTTTCTGACAGACCTCAATCGTACGTTGGCGCGCTTCGGCAACCGCGGCTATCGCGCGGCGCAACTCGAGGCCGGCATCAGGGGTGGAAAACTTTACCTTGCGGCCTATGCCCAGCGGCTGGGCGCTTCAGGGCTCACGTTTTTCGACGACGACGTGACGAAATTTTTCTCTCCCCATGCCGCCGGCAAGAGTGTTATGTTTTTAGTTGCTTTGGGCAAGTCGGTCAAAAAAAAGACGTAGTCGTTCTATAGCGCGCGCTCGATCCACTTCGGAACTCGCCTCAATGCCGGCGGCAATCAACCCCACGGCAGCGTCAAAGTCACTTTCACCTTGGTGAATTGAATTGATTTCGCAAGTTCCGTTTGTCCAAAAATCCCCCCTGCCCCCCTTTTCCAAAGGGGGAATTGAAAGTCTCCCTTTGTAAAGGGAGATTTAGAGGGATTTTCAATCCTGTCAACACGACTTTGACGAGATCCTGCAATCAACCCACGCATGCTGGAAAGAGAAAGAAATCTCGTCTACTCTGCAGGAATTATTTTGGTGGAAGCCGGGATCTCCTCTCCGTGACGGCAGCTTACGGTCGGAGCGCTTTTTGTGGGAAGCGTATTGCGACCCCGTTGGAACTATGGCGTATATAGCGACGCACCGGAAAGGAGTCCGCGAGGTAAATTTATGGCACAGACAGCCACGCTGCTAATGACATGCCAGGATCAAAAAGGCTTGGTTTACAAGATTTCGGATTTTGTTTTTCACCACAACGGCAATATTCTTCATGCCGATCAACATATTGATTTTGAATCCGGTCGATTTTTTTCGCGCGTCGAGTGGGACCTCGAAGGATGCGGTTTTTCTAAGGAGCAGATTAAGCAAGATTTTAAGCCGCTCGGCGACTCGTTGGGGATGGACTGGAATTTACGGTTTTCCGACGAGCACCCGCGGGTCGCGCTTTTCGTCTCCAAGCTCGATCATTGCCTGACGGATCTTCTTCACCGGCATAGTTTGGGCGAGTTGGCGGCCGACTTCGTTGTTATTGTGAGCAATCACGAAAACATGCGTTCGGTCGCCGAGCAATACCAAATCCCTTATTATGTGTTTCCGATCACGCGGGACACCAAGCGAGCACAGGAAGCGAAGGAATTGGAATTATTGGCATCGTTCAAGACTGATTTGATCGCGCTCGCGCGTTATATGCAAATCCTTTCCGACGAGTTCGTTTCACATTATCCTAATCGGATTATCAACATTCATCATTCTTTCCTGCCGGCCTTCATCGGAGCCAATCCATACGCCCAGGCCCATGATCGGGGGGTGAAACTTATCGGCGCCACCAGCCATTACGTGACGCCGGTTTTAGATGAAGGGCCGATCATCGATCAGGATGTGGTTCGGATCAGCCATCGCGATACCGTGGAGGATTTGGTGCGCAAAGGGCGCGATATCGAGCGCTTTGTGTTTGGGCGCGCGGTTCGCCTCCATTTGGAGCGGAGAGTTTTGCCTTACGGGAACAAGACGGTGGTCTTTGATTGAGACTTTGTTCTCTCCGGGTGGCCAACCCACCGGTTTAGTCGCAAGTCGCAAGTTTCACTGGTAACTCATCGCCCCGCGAGGTTGAAGAACTCTGATCTCCAGCGAGGAAGGTAGCGTCTCCTTGCTGAGCGCCAATGTGTCTGTCCTCATGATCTGGGTTTTCAGCCCAGCGGTGAACTGACTAATCAGATAGGGGCTGTCGCGGTGGTGCATCGGAATGGCAATTTTGGGCTTCAGTTGACCTAAGACTTCTCTAGCGAGATCCGGCGCCATGGTGCGAAAGCCGCCAATCGGCGTCAGAGCAATATCCACCTTGCCGAACGCCTTGATCTGTTGATCATTCAGCTTTTGGCTCAGATCCCCCAGGTGAGCGATGCACAGCGTGCCCAGGTCGAAAACAAACGCCGATCCTTTGATGCCTTCCAGGCTTTCGGCGTTTTGATGGATCGGCACGTTATAGATGAGAGTATCTTTGACGGTCATGCTGATCTTGTTCCACTCCGCGCCGTAGTTCTTGAGCCCGCGCAGAATCAGCGGCTTGCCCAGAACGATGTCGACCGCGTTGTGGTTGTACATCTCTTTGCCGACGGTGACGACGTCGCCGACAACATTCGGATTTGGATACCAACCCGGTCCCAAAGGGTCGGTGACGATGCGGGTGCCCTTGCGGGTTGTGATTAGAAAAAAGCTGTGGCCGAAGTATTGAATGGTTGCATCCACGTCCGCCGCGTGTGCGACAGATCCGAAACCTCCCGCCACTTCGGGATCACGGCACGATGAATAGGCGGAAGAGGTAAAGGTGAGCAGTGAGCTGATGAATACTGCCGAACTAAGGATGAACCGTAGAGTCCTACTTTGACGAAAACGCTTCATGACGCTCACGAGCACGACCGCGAACACGATTTTTTTCACAACGCCCCGTATCCATGAATAGCAGGCTATTGGATTGAAATAGAAAAAACAATCACTAGCTTTGCTGCACGGACATTGGTGCGAGTTGAAAACTCTGCCTTGAACCGGCCATGCCTGTCAGATTGAGCAGCCCTGGCTGTTCGGTCGCTTTATGATCGAATTCCTCACCAAGCATGGGTTGTTTCCCGAAGCAACCAAGCCGGCTAAATCGATTGACTGAGTGAGCGCTGCTGGTGATTTTGTTTTCAATGCCGGAGTAAAAAGAAATGGGGAGGTGCGCTAGTGGAAATTGTCAGTAGCTCTCGCGAGCCGGCTTTGTTACAATGCACCCATTATGAGCAAAGCTACAGAGACAGCTGCAAAAATGATCGAATCACTTCCAGAAGTCGCACAAGAACGAGTTGTCGAAGAACTACGGGCTTTGGTGGAAGACGCCCGAGACGAGGCGAAGTGGGACGATCTAATCGCGAAAACAAAAGATGGTTTGATTGCCGCCGCCCGTAAGGCACGAAAAGAAATAGCGGAAGGCAAGGCAGCCGACATGGATTTCGACAAGCTGTGAAATCCAAAACTCTACCGAGTTTTTGGAACGCCTACCAAACGCTTCCCGACGAGGCCAAAAAAGCGGAGTGAACCGACGAGCAGGCAGCTGCTGCCGAGGCCCGATAACGTTTGTGAACAGGGATGCAGCGCCTTTTGTCGAGAGCTCTCCAACATCAATTCTTGGCCAAACGCTGCTCGAGAACCGGAAAATAAATAAGGCAATACTCAGCCTGGGCGCCAAATTCCCCTCCACGAGACTGTTTGGATATCCACACCCCGCGGAATCATTCCTCCTGGCAAATCCCGCCCCTACTTGGGAGAGCTCTCAATTCTCGAAAATGCCCCCCATTGGTGTGTGTATTATTGTGCTTGACAGCACATACTATCTGTAGTCTATTCGTGCTTCAGGAGGTGTGTCATGAGTCGTGTCAACGTTTTCTTAAAGGACAAATTGCTCGACGAGATCAATGAAGAAGCGAAGGAAGAGGGGACCAATCGGAGCGCTCTCATCCAGACTGCATTGGAGAAGTATATCGAAAGCAAGCGGCGCGCGCGCGAGGAGGAGGAAAAGCGGAAAAAGATGCAGGAGGCTTCCCGTAAGATGGATGCGTTGGCGAAGAAGTTGGGGAAATGGGACCCTCAAGCAACGATCCGGAAATTTCGGGACACTAACTTGAAGGGCGACTCGTGATTTCTGCTCATCACGCCGGATACGTGGTAGACGCTTCCGTTTTAGTCAAATGGTTCCTTTATCAACAGGAAGCCGACCGTGACCGCGCCTTAGCTTTGCGGGATCTTCACATCTCAGGTCGATCGACCATTTACATACCAGCGCTCGCTCTCCTGGAAGCTCTCAACGCCGTCCGGTTTAGTCCGAAGGCAGACGAAGAAGCCGGCGAGACCGCTTTAGAAACGCTTCAAGATCTGCATCTCGAAACCAAGGCGGCCGACGTTAACTTGTTGCGTAAAGCCAACGCCATCGCCTGGGCCTACAAGATTACGATCTATGATGCCCTCTATGTAGCGCTGGCGGAGCAAGTGGGATACCCGCTTATCACCGCGGATGAGGTAATGGTCAAGAAGCTCAAAGGTCATAGTATTGTCGTTCCGTTACGGGAATTAGAGATCAAAAACTAACAAATTAACAAGATGACTGGTTCGGACCCTGCAGACTCTTAGCCACCGCAACCGTGACTAGCAGGCTATTGGATCGAAACAGAAAAAACAATCACCGGTTGTGTTTCACTGACGCTGGGAGGTTCTGCCAAAGCTATACTGTTCTCCGACCCCAAATGTCTAACGGCAATGATTGCCTTGCGTGCATCGAATCACTCAAGTAGTGTTACAAAAATGTCACCTCTTCAGATGGAGATGAGCTTTCACGCTCACGAACGAAAGCAGCAGATACCCTTGTCTCGGGTTCCAATTGATGAATCGTTTCCTGAACGAGAAGCTAACGCATTAGCTCAAATCGAGTCTTTTAATAAACACCTTTTCCGACCAAACACTTATCTTCACAAATGGTGGGCGAGGAGGGCCGGCACGACATTTCGGTTTATCCTGAAGCAGCTGGTGCCGGACGTTCACCTGCGCAATTACTACGCTGCAGGTGGTCTGGAAGGCATTACTATCCTTGATCCAATGATGGGAGGGGGTACGACCCTGCACGAGGCTATCCGACTTGGAGCAAATGTAATTGGCTGTGATCTCGATCCAATTCCCGTGTTGCAAGCTCGTGCGTCATTGTCCCAAATACCTCTTGAACAAAAAGAACTGGTATTCCAGAATTTTTTAAGTGCACTGGACGAAAGGCTGCGACCTTACTTCCAGACCCAGTGCCCGAATTGCGCCGGACCGGCAGAACTTCAGTTTATGCTTTATGGCGTTCGGAAGTCCTGTGGTTGTGGTGAAGCCTTAGTGGTCGACTCATTTCTTCTAAGGGAAGAAACCGATGGACACCACAAACGACTCGACCATTACTATCCAGCGTTAGTCGTCAAACGAGGCCGAAAGGAGTGGCGATTCTTTGAGAAGGGGAATGCCCGCTGTCCTACGTGTGACAAACCGCTTGGCAATAACACACATGTGCCCTTTGCTGAGCGATATGTACCCCTGTTGACCGTGGGGTTTTGTCAAAAACATGGTCAGTTTTTCAAACAGGTTGATAGCAGCGATCTAAAGGCGATTCGGAAAGCCAAGAAGGTGGCCTTCTCCCTTGCTTTACCAACTGAAGATACTCTTCGGATTCTCGGTGGACCAAAATCGTCCGACTTATTGAACAGAAAGATTGAACACTACTCTGATCTTTTTACTGCTCGCCAGCTTCTTTACTTGGGTACCGCTAAGAGCCTGATAAATGCAGTTGAGCCGAAGCATCGGTTTTGGCTGGCGTTACTTGTTTCCACATCACTGGAGTTTAATTCGGCACTTTGCGGGTACAAGGGCAGTGAACGGCGCAGGCCAGGAGCGATCCGGCACGTCTTTTCCCATCATGCATACTCGTTTCCCTATACCTCGTTAGAGAATAACCCGATTTTTTCTCAACGAACTTCGGGCACGTTAAGACGGCTCTTTGATGATCGGATCAGAGACGCGGATGCTTGGGCGAGTATGCCTATTGAACGAAAGCAGATACCAACGGGTTGGGAAAAGACTGCGGTGCTCGGAGAGATTGATGGCGGATTCGAATGCTCATCCTTGGAACAGTTTGTCGACCAAAAGAGGCGATTCATTCTGGCGCAGTGTGACTCTTCACGACTATCTTTACCGGATAATTCGGTCGATTATGTGGTGACGGACCCGCCATATTTTGACAGTGTGCAATATAGTGACCTCTCCCATTTTTTTCGTGTGTGGCTTCAATGGTTCCTTCCGAAAGACGCCAAGTGGGACTTCACGCCGTTGTCGTCAGCAGTTGCCGAGACAGACGCAGACAAAGAAAAATACCGCAGGGTCCTGACTGGAATTTGGAGTGAGTGCAATCGGGTGCTACGTCGTCCTCATGGGCGACTGATCTTCACGTTCCATCACTGGCGGGCTGACGCCTGGATTCAGCTTACGATGGCATTAAAAACGGCAGCGTTTAGGCTTGTGAATTTCTATACCGTGCATTCGGAGAATCCAATATCTGTGCATATCAATAACCTAAAAGCTCTGAAACATGATTCAATACTCGTCCTGGAACCTAAAGGATCAAATCCACCAAAGAAACAATTCTCCGGTGCGCAATTAATTGATGACCGTGACAGCTTTAGCTTTTGCCGCGAGTGTGCTGGGCTATTGGGTAACTGTCTTGATAGCGAAGTTTCAGAATCAGAAATTACTTCAAGCTGGCATACTGCTATGAACTGTTGGCAGCGAAATATTTAAAGATTCGGAGTCAGCGCGGACTTGACAAGGTCTATGAGTTGCTCGGGAGAAATCTAGGAGTCTGTCGGAGTAATCGAAATATGCCTGTTTTAGGGGGTACCAAAACCATTACCCGGGACGAGATCATTGATCCTGAGCCAAATGTGAAAGAAATATTTTTTGCTCAACTAATTTTCCGACAGGCTCCTAGGCGCAGCATATCTCCATGTTGTCTATCGAGTCTTACCGGACCATCGACTACGAGTTTTTCATATGAACAGCATTACCGAAGCTCAAAAAAAGCGTTATCGGAGGTATCGGAAATGAAAAAGATAAAACAAAACCCCTCTGTCCTGACAAGCAAGTCGCCCGATGAAGAGATTATCCGCTCGACAAAATCCCATGACGTATTCGATCGGGTCGAAACGGGTGTGTCTGAAGTAGTAGAGGATCACAGCGATTTAGACCAGGTACTTCGAGAAGCGATTTTCCAGAATAATACCGCCCAGCTTAATTGCGCCTGCCGCCAGCCATGAAGGCCGTGCTGAGCAAGCTTGCGCGCCAGCGCACAACGGACGCGACCACCCTCGCTCGCATATGGCTGGCGGAACGGTTGGAACTGGAACTAAAGGCTGGCTGAATCGACGAAATGGCAGCCGCCACCGAGGCTCGATAACGTTTGTGACCAGAGATGCAGCACCTTTTTATCGAGAGCTCGCCAACATCAATTCTGGCCCAAACGCTGCAAGAGAACCGGAAAATAAACGAGCCATTACTGAGGCTTGAAACCGAGGTTGCCCACGAATCGACCCTATCCTCCTTTCCGAACTATTGGCACATGTGGTAAATCCCTCTGAAGCACGAGGGATAAGGAAAGACTGTTTAGACTAAAATGCCTTATCCTTAAGGCTGGCACATAGAGGAAGTAGAAGAGACGACCCACTCACACATTCCATGTCGCTCAATCCAACCATTACGCAGTCACCTATCGTTTTATTTCTTGGTGCCGGAGCATCCGTGCCTCTTGGCAAACCTACTATGGAGCAATTTGTAGCGAGACTCGCCGACCAGATCACGTCTGAAAACGAAGCCTCTTTGCTTTCAGTACTTATATCAGCCAGAGGTCACGACTTGGAGGCAATTCTGACTGACCTTGAAACGTTCTTGAGTCTGCAATACGTGACGTCTTTCGTCTTTGATAGGCAAAATCCATCCGCGTACGAAGCTAATAGAAGTGACGCTGCAAATCTACGTTCCCTTATACGTCATTCAATTATTCGGGAGTATCGTTCCATTGATACCCAAAGGGCTGTTGAGGTTTATCAGCCCCTATTTGACACCATATTTTCCCACGTCGACCCGGCAACCTGCTGTTTGCCCATCTTCACTACCAACTACGATCTAGCAATTGAGAGCTTAGGTGTAGAACAATTTTCCGAATATGATTTTATAGATGGCATGGAAGACGACCCCTTTCAGCGACAATCGTACTGGAATCCCATGCAGTTTGAATCGTTCCGAATTGGCCGTCAGGTCCGTCCCATTGTTCTATTCAAGCTTCATGGTTCGGTGAACTGGATGCGTATCACGTCGACTGGACGAATTGTGCAATCTCTCCCGATGTATGATGTCATCGACTCAGATGAATACCAGAATACAATTATCTATCCAGCAGGTAACAAGGTCGCCACAACAGAGCCTTATCTAACCGGCTATCACTATTTCGCCAGATGTTGCGAATACGCTAAAATCATAGTCGTCATTGGATACTCATTCCGCGACTATGACGTACTGAGCAGTCTTCTTAAGGCGAGGCGGATTAATGAAGACTTAAAGCTTATACTTCTATCGCCCAATTCCTACGATGTTCTCAATAGCATCCCGGATGAGGATCGTATTTGTTGGGCTCAGTCGGTCTATGGCTATTTTGGAGATAAAGTCAGTGAGGCCAAATACTTGCAAGAAATTGAAGAGTGGTTTGTTCGTTACGTCAAAAAGTGATTGCTGCGATGCTAGGTCGCGCTTACGAATCCACGAATAGACAATTATTACTTATCAAAATGACCTGTTTTCCGAGGTTGCGAAGAATATGAAATGAAAAGCTCTGTTGACATGTCGACGTCTGGCCCTGCCGATGACATACGCGTCGCATTTACATGCAAAGAGCCAACCACGATATTTGCGAGTTCATGATAGTTCACAAATATCACGCGTCAACCCTAAACCCGCTTTAGGTTTTGAGACCGATTGATCCGTGTGGTTAAAAGCCGCTTGATTGTTATCCATTAGGCAGCGGTGCTGCGAAGAGATTTGGATTGCTTTGATTATATGAACGGGTTCAGACATTATCCACACGATTCAACCAACTGCCGGGTACCGGAGAAAAATGGTCCTGAGTGCTGACCTGACAATAAGGCTGCTTGGTGCGATAGAAACCGATTCGCTTATGTTCCTTTGCGGAGCCGGGTTGTCGGCGGCAGCGCCAAGTAGCCTCCCATCCGCCATGGCGGTGTCGCGGATCTGTTACGATAAGTGGCAACCCACGGAGGCCCTCGATCCAGCTTTACGTGATGATATTGATCGGCTAGCTGGACATTTCCACGCGCGAGGCGACTTCGAGAAAGTATTCCTTCAGCTCGTGCCTTGGAACGAACTCGTCGGCGATCCAAACAGCGGCCATGCTGCTATCGCTGATTTCCTGATCAGCCGAGCCGCACACGCCGCTTTGTCCGCGAACTTCGATCCCCTGATTGAGTCTTGGGCGGCAGATCGTAAGATTGCTATGCAAGGAGCACTCACGGGTCAGGAAGCAGTGCAGTTCACCAACAACACTAATCCTTTGATAAAGTTCCATGGTTGCCTTCAAAGGGAGAGGCATACGACCTTGTGGACACAGGGTCAACTCGCTGACCCCGCCGTTCAGGGTCGCGTGAATAGCTGCTCGCAATGGATGAACCTGAATCTTCCTGGGAAGCATCTAGTCGTGATAGGTTTTTGGACAGACTGGGGCTATTTGAACGATGTTCTTGGGAATGCGTTTGCAATCAACACCGCTAGCTCCGTTACAGTAATCGATCCCAGCACGACGATGGACCTACAAGCTAAAGCGCCAAATCTCTGGATGAAACTTAACGGGTTGAGCAGTGTGTTTGAGCACGTTCAGGCATCTGGAGCCGACGCCCTCGATGAATTGAGAACGGCGTTTTCGAAGACCTGGGCCCGAAAGTTTTACGCGTTAGGCCAGCCCTTGGTGGAGGAAGCCGGCGGTGCCGTGACGGCGGTGGTGCCGTTTGACGCCCTGGCGGGGGAAGATCTGTACAACCTTCGTCGTGATGCCGAAGGCGTACCCTATACTCGCGCGGCGACAATGAAAGCGCCATCCGCCAACGCTGCGCAAACAGCATTTGTTCACGCGATGTTCTTGAACGCGGGCGCGACGATGCGGGGCGCCTGGCTGCAGCATGGCGGGCGATCAATTCGGGTTGTCAACGGAGCTGGGCAGGGATTGGCAGATGTGCAGGCACGGTACAAAGAGCCACCGACCGTTGCGCAGTCGGAAATCGTAGTGTGTGCAGGCGCTATTGAATTCGGCGTTCCTGCGAAGTTGATCGCACCAGGCCGTGGCGCGAGCACAATTCGTCCCACCCCTGGCGGAAGCGCTAAGTGGATGACCCTCGACAAGGCACACGCGGAGTTCGGCCTATGATCGACATACTGTCCACCATGCAGGTGGTGCTGCAAGAAGCAAATTTCACCACGTACCTTGCTTCCCTTAATCGCTCTCCAGTCGTGCATTTCGAGGATGACACCCTGATGGGCTTCGGCTGTGTATTCGACGAGCCAGACGATTTGCTCAGGCGCTGGAAGACTTCGGAGACATCACTACTGACACGCTATGCGCCGACATTGCAACTCGCAGGTGACAAGGCGTGGAACGTCTATAGCGTCTTCCTGTGCAGACCGGCTGCAGACCCTCTTCAGAACCGTCAGGTGCGCTGGATTGAGGAGGATCTCGAGCGGACACGGAAGATTGCAGCTTGCAGTATTTCTACCCGCGAGGACCTGATGCGAGCCCTGCTGCCTATCTTGCCCCTGCAATACCAACCGGTGCTTCGAGTAGAAGACGTTACGGAGCGCCTGAAACGCCGAATTCTAAATATCGCGCCAAAGGCAGCAAATGTCGCGCTTGACGAAAGTATTCCTGTCGCCGAGATTGTGCGGCTACTGGGTGGACCGGTATGAGACTAGCGTTCATCGAGATCGCTGGTTTTCGTGGTTTTAAGGAGAAGACCCGCTTCGATTTGCCGGCCGGCTTTGCTGTACTGACGGGGCGGAATGGCGTCGGTAAGAGCACAGTGCTGGACGCGGTGGATTTTGTCCTCACCGGCACTATCAACAAATACGATGTCACAGGGGCGAAGGGAGGAGGTCTCGACGAACATATCTGGTGGGTCGGCGAGGGCACTGCGAAAAATCAATACGTAACAGTAGGCTTCGTAGATGAGACTAACGAGTTGTTCGTTATCAGCCGTAGCCGGGAACGAGGTCTCGATACGGCGAGTGATGACATTGGGCGCAGATTGTGCGTCGGGAATTCGCCGGCTCAGAATTGGGCCGAGACCTTGATCCGGACGAGCCTGATCAGAGATGAAACAATCGCCGCCCTCAGCCTCGATCTGCCCGAACAGGCGCGTTTCGCCGCGGTACGTGCCGCGATCGGCGGCTTGGCTGGACCTGATCATACCGAAAGGACTGGGGCTCTCGTCCGAGCGACGACTTTTGCGAAGACGCAACAGGAAGCGCGCTTAGTCGAGTCTCAGGCTGAACTTGGTCGTGCTCTAAGCGCTCTGACAGAGGCTCGTAGTGTAGCCGAGAGACAGACAGATGTCGTTGAAGCTGAGCAGATTATCGAAACGCTAGTTCCTGATATTGCGGCTGCACAGGGAGATCGCGCTGAGATGATTCGGCGACATGTTGCCGAGAGGAAGCGATCGATATCAGCACTAGAAGACGCTGTGGCCCTGGCCGAGCGCTTGGAGACGGAACGGTTTCACTTCGAATCAGACGCTGGCAAAGCCGAAATTGCATCCGCGCATGCAACCTACGACGCGGTTAGAGAGGCGAACGAGAAAGCTGACGAGAAACGAGCAGACGCGCAACGAGTAGAAGCTGCGGAACGGGAAAGCGACGGCTTCGCAAGTCATATGGTCGCCCTACTTGATCACGGCGAAGCAATTGGTTTGCAGGCTGGCCATTGCCCGCTGTGCGATGCCGTACACACCCCGGAGGAGTTCGCCGCCGCCATCGCAGCGGCGCGATCAAGGCTGAGTGCGCGAGGCGCTCGCGCAGCACAGGCTACTGCAGCGCTTGAAAGCGCACTCCTAGCGATTAAACAGAGCGCAGCTGCGTTATCGGTCGCCGAGCAGCGCCTCGAATCAGTCGAGGTCCGGCAGGCTAAACTATCGCAGGACATCGAGCGCGTGGCGAGAATTTTTGAACAATGGGGTTTGGCGGCATCGCCTTCGCAGCCACAACAGGCGCGCCGGCTGTTATTCCAAAGACAGAACGAAACGGCGCGGCTTGAGCAGGCCCTCTTTATGTTGGAGGCATCGAGCGCGCATGACCGCGTGGCGGCGCTCGATGCCCGTGTTGAGCAGCTGCGGGCTCAACTCGACGAGGAAACAGCAAAGCTGACGGCTGCCGAGCGCGCGGTTGAAGCGGCTAGGCAGATCGATAGCGGTGCTAAGGATGTAGCCAACCAGGTTCTGATGGAGCAGTTCCATACGGTCATGCCACTGTTGAAGGAGCTGTATCAACGTCTTCGACCGCACATTGATTGGCGGGAGATTGAGACGGACTTTGGTGGTCGCGTACGTGCGTCTTTAAATTTCACGGTTGGTGATGGTCGAAATCCACAGTTCCTCTTCAGCAGCGGTCAACGTCGGGCAGCCGGGATTGCCTTTCTCCTCGCCATCCATCTTTCCCGCCCATGGTGTCGTTTCCGTTCGCTCTTGCTCGACGATCCCGTTCAACACATTGATGATTTTCGTGCCCTTAATTTAGTTGAAGTGCTTTCGGCTGTAAGGCGAACGGGTCGACAGGTTATTGTAGCTGTGGAAGACCCCGCTCTTGCGGACCTTCTATGCAGGCGACTTCGAAGTACGACCAGCGAAGCAGGTAGGCGCTTTGAACTGGTCACTGCGATAAACGGCTCGGCTGCGATAGCGCAACAGACCGACATCTTCCCACTACCTCGAGAAATTTTGAAAACGGCGGAAGCTTAACCTAAGTGTAGAGCGAAACGCCAGGGTCAGCCCTGCAAAAGTGAACGAGTGGACTGTATGTAGCTATACAAGTCTTAAAACTCCCAAACCACAGCGCCGCGAGAAATTAAAGTGGATAGACTTTCTTGCTACCTCATCTCCTCATATCATTGAGCGCCGCTCGACCGCGTGGACGCATGGTGCTTTCGAGTCCGTATAGACTAGCTAATCTCGTCTGCCAGTCTGTCTCTCCGAAAGGTCTTTGGCGATTTGCAGACTTACGAATCAAAGTCAGCTGACGCGCTGATAACGGATCGTCGATTCTCGTTGTCCAGTTTACCTCGATTTCCATAGGACAGGGATCGATCAAGTCGTTCCGGCTCCGACTTGACCAGGAGAAAATTCCAGGGACATAACACTAATTCATCGTTGCGTGACCGTTTCTTTCGCTCAAATCGCCACCGAATCGTCGTGCGACCGCAGGAAAATCTCCCACGCTGACCGCGACGGGGCGACTTTTTCTTGCAGATTCTGTTTGCCGCTGTCGGTGATCGGCGTGAAATTCAGCCCTGCTTGAACCTTCCGTTCGAGTGGCGCCAGTTGTTCGCTGCCGATGATGACACTGGCGACGAGTTGGCTGATATTGAATTGTAACCACAGCACCCCTTTGGTTAGCCGGACGCAACTAATTTTCGCCGTCGGGGCCGGCCGGATGTTTCGGTGCGTGGCCGGCGCGGTTTTCGAGCAACCGTCGTGAATTCACCAAGCGTTTCGCGCTGCTTTAAGTCACGGTAGATCGCATCCAAATCGAAACCGAATCTGGCGGCATAGCGATGGCGCGCTTTACGCACCTCTTCCACTATCGAATCCTTCGCCATGTTCTTAACCCTCCATGAGTTCTTCGGGCGTGCAAAGTATCGGTGGTTCGTAATTTCCGTTGCGGCAAATCGCTTCGATCTCGCTCCGCATTCGCGCATTGGCGATATGGGTGCAATTCCAAGTTAACAGATATTCAATTCCGTGAACCGCTGCAATTGCGATGTGTAATGCATCGACTTCAGCTTTTTTTGGAATCGGTCCTTGATCAATTAGAGATCTGGCGAGTCGAACCACGTCCAAGGTTGGCTCAAGAACGGGTACGCCTCTAACGATCCCGAGCCGCCGCCGCGCGCGCAGTGGATCGCCTGCGGCTGCCTCCTGTAAGACTAATGGTGAAACGTAAAGTTCGAACTGTGATCGGTGGTTTTGCCACCACGTCCTAGTCAAACGTTGGTGCGCACGCTGGACTAAATCCTTGCTCGGCCTAGCAGTCAAGTAACTGATTACCGTGGTTTCGACGTACACGCTCGCAGTCACGTAACCATCGTAGCGCAATATCAGGACAGCGTCTAACGCTGAGTCTCGATGGCCGAATCTAAGAATTCTTGAATCATCTAACCACTTGTCCCGCCACCGAGTTGCGATTTCTGAGACACACCAAATTTCAAACCGTCACCGAGTCCTCGTGCGTCTCCAAGAAATTCTCCCACGCTGAGCGCGACGGCGCGACTTTTTCTTGAAGTTTCTGCTTGCCGCTTTCGCTGATCGGGGTAAAGTTGAGCGCGGCTTGGACGTTTTGTTCGAGTGGGGCCATTTGTTCGCAGCCGATGATGACACTGGCGACGGGTTGGCTTAGGTTGAACTGCAAAAGCTCGGCAGGCGAGGCGCGTCCCGAGCTATTTCCGACCAGCATTCCCTGGCCCATGACTTTCATGGAAAGGATGCCCATGTTCTTTTGCAATGCCAACGGCAAAGCGGATTGCTCGAACACCGGAATCGGGTCCATCTTGCGGACGGCAACTGGGTTTGCTGATTGCGCGGCATTGAGCGCCACCAAAACCGTATCGAAATCGTGACGGTGCAGCGCCTCGGTCATGGCGGCGCCGTCGATATGGCCGGTGACGCCGATGAAGCGCGCGACTTTTTGCGCTTTCAATTGCATCACGGCGGCAAGAACGCCGTTGGGGCTGCCGATGCGGTCTAGGTCGTTGAGATCGCTCAGGCTGTGGATCTGAATTAAATCGAGATAGTCGGTCTGCAGAAATTTAAGACTCTGCTCCACGGAACGGAGCGCGCTGTCCCGTTCTCTCGGATCGATCTTGGTGGCGAGAAAGATTTGTTTGCGACGCTTTTTGGAAAATTCGCCGAGCCGCTTCTCACTCAAGCGCTCGATCCCCCGGCGCGTGTAAGATCCCGCAGTGTCAAAGTAAGTGACGCCGAGCGCGAAAGCCCGCTCGAGCAGTGTTTGCGCCGAGTCTTCATTCTCGATGGAACAGAAACGAGTGCCGGATCCGAAGCCGATGCAGGAGACCATTTCACCGGTTTTGCCCAAGCGGCGTTTGGGAAGTGGATCTGGGGTCCCACTCACAGCGTTTTGCGCGACACACAGAACTACGGCCGCTGTGGTGGCCTTCAGAAATTCACGACGAGACCAGCGTGATTTCATAACGGCTCCTTCCAATCCAACTTACCATAAGCTACGCGCGCATCTTAATCCAACTCAGGGCTGGGGACCACAAGCGGTGGGTAGCTTTCACGCCATGAATGTGGCCGCTTGAGCCTAGCGTCGCTATTATGTATTTTGGGCTTTTACCGGTAGACCAACAGAGAGAGGTAATTATGGCAACACTTAACAATGCCGAGACCAAAAAAGAACCGTCCGGCCCGGTGATCTCCGGCGGGCACCTGGTCGCTAAGGCATTAAAAAATGAAGGCGTCGAGGTGATCTGGACGCTCTGCGGCGGTCACATCGTCGATATCTACGATGGTTGTTTGGACGAAGGGATTAAAATCATCGACGTCCGCCACGAACAGGTGGCGGCGCATGCCGCCGATGGTTATTCGCGGCAAAGCGGTAAAATCGGTTGCGTGGTAACGACGGCGGGTCCCGGAACCACCAACGCGATGACCGGCATCGCCAATGCGTTTCGGGCCGAAAGTCCATTACTGATGATCGGCGGGCAGGGTGCGCTCAGCCAACACAAGATGGGCTCTCTTCAGGATTTGCCCCACGTCGATATCATGTCACCGATCACAAAGTTCGCGGCTTCTGTGCCGCATACGGAACGTATTGCGGATATGATCTCGATGGCGTTCCGTGAATCGGTCAACGGCGCGCCGGGGCCCAGTTATCTGGAGATCCCGCGCGATGTGCTCGATGCAAAAGTCCCGCTGGAGCGCGCTCGCATTCCTCAGCCGGGCGCCTATCGCGCGTCGACCAAATCCGTCGGCGACCCGGCCGACATCGAACGTCTGGCCGATATCTTGGTCAATTCCGAACGTCCCTGCGCGCTGTTCGGCACGCAAGTCTGGACTTGTAGAGGCCATGATGCGGCGGTGGAGTTCTGTCGCGCGCTCAACGTTCCTGGATACATGAACGGTGCGAGCCGCGGCATCTTCGCGCCGGGCGATCCGCACGGTTTTAACCGCACCCGCCGGGTGGCCTTCGACAAGGCCGATGTGATCCTGATCGTCGGCTGTCCGTTCGATTTTCGCTTGGGCTATGGTCGCCGGTTGCGTTCCGATGCCATCGTCGTGCAGATCGATCTGGATTATCGCAACGTTGGCAAAAACCGCGATATCTCGCTTGGCCTGGTCGGTGATTGCGGCGCGATTCTGAGTGCCGTGGCGCAGGCCGCCACCGGCCGTGCGTCTAAGGGCAATGCCAAGCGTAGCGAATGGATGAAAGAGTTGCGGGCGGGAGAGGCCAAGGCCTATGAAAAGCTCTTGCCCTCTTTCAAGTCCGAATCGGTGCCGATCAATCCGTACCGCGTGGCCTATGAGATCAATGAATTCTTGACGGAAAACACGGTTTACATCGGTGATGGCGGCGACGTCGTGACGATTACCGCGACGGCGGTAGAGCCGCGCCGGGCCGGCAACTGGATGGATCCCGGTCCGCTAGGTACGCTGGGAGTCGGCACATCATTCGCCATGGCGACCAAGTTCGTTCACCCCAAAAAGGAAGTGCTTTGCTATTACGGGGATGGTTCCTTCGGCATGACGTCCTGGGACATGGAAACGGCGCAGCGCTTTGGCCTGCCCTATATTGCGGTCATCGGCAACAACTCGGCAATGAACCAGATCCGTTGTGGCCAGATCGGCAAATATGGTCCCGAGCGCGGCTGTGTCGGCAACAAACTGGGCGATGTCAATTTCGAAAAATTCGGCGAATGTTTTGGCGCATGGGGCATCGCCGTGCGCGAGCCGAATCAAATTCGCTCCGCGTTGGAAAAAGCGCGCGAGCGCGTTGCCGGCGGCCAGTGCGCGATCGTCAACATCTGGGTGGACCCCAACGAATATGCGCCGGGGACCAAGGCGCAGACAATGTACAAGTAACAACTGAGGAGAATGATCAATGGGAAAAGCGCTCGATGGAATTCGGGTTCTCGATATGACGCATGTCCAGTCCGGCCCCACCTGCACGCAAATATTGGCGTGGTTCGGCGCCGACGTGATCAAGGTTGAACTGCCCGGCCGCGGAGATATCACCCGAGGCCAGCTGCGCGATAAGCCGAATGTCGATAGTCTCTATTTTACCATGCTCAACTGCAACAAACGCAGTATCACGCTCAATACGAAAAACGAGAAGGGCAAAGAAATTTTTCGCAAACTTATTCGGGCTTGTGACGTCATGGTGGAAAATTTTGCGCCCGGAGCGCTGGACCGTCAGGGTTTTACCTGGGAAGCGATTCACGAGCTCAATCCGCGCATAATTTACGCTTCGGTCAAGGGTTTCGGTCCGGGTCCATACGAAGACTGCAAAGTCTATGAGAACATCGCGCAATGCACCGGCGGCGCGGCGAGCACCACCGGCTTCGACGACGGCCCGCCCCTGGTAACCGGCGCGCAAATAGGCGATTCCGGGACCGGGATGCATCTGGTCGCTGGAATTCTTGCGGCATTGCTACAGCGCGAAAAAACAGGCAAGGGGCAGCGCGTCACTGCCGCCATGCAGGATGCCGTGATCAACTTGTGCCGCGTCAAGCTGCGCGATCAGCAACGGCTCGCCGCCGGCCCGCTGCACGAATATCCGCAATACCCCAATGGGATTTTCGGCGCAAGCGTACCGCGAGCGGGTAATGCTTCCGGCGGTGGACAGCCCGGCTGGGCCGTGCGCACCAAAGGCGGCGGCCCTAATGATTATATCTATGTCATCATTCAGCCGGTGGGCTGGGAGCCCTTAATGAAGTTATGCGGCCGGACCGAGCTGATTACGGATCCCGCGTGGGCGACGCCGGAAGCGCGCTTGCCCAAACTCGATCAATGTTTTGCGCTCATCGAGCAGTGGACTTCGACCCTTGACAAATTTGATGTCATGCGCCGGCTCAACGAGTTCGAAATTCCCTGCGGGCCGATCCTCGATATGGGCGAGATCGCGGCGGAGCAAGCGCTGCGCGAAACCGGCACGATCGTCGAAGTGGACCATCCCAAGCGCGGTAAGTTCCTGACGGTCGGCAATCCGATCAAATTGTCGGAGTCGCCCACCGAAGTAAAGCCTTCGCCGTTGTTGGGTGAACACACCGACGAGATTCTCAAAACGATCCTTGGATTGAGCGAAGGAGAAATCGAAGCGGCGCATCAGGCAGGCGCGATCTGAGGCGAAAGAAATAACCCCGACGAAGAGCACGAAAGAGGCTGAAACTGAGTGGGTTTCGGCCTCTTCGTGGTGAATCGAATCAACTCAACTCAACTTATCTCCAGCCTGTAAGCCGGTTTGCCGCGCAAATTCCGCAGCGGTCATTTTCCCGCCGTCAGAGCGGAGTTTTTTTACGATCAACGTACCGCCATTCACGGCGACGTTTATATTCTCGCCGTCGATAGCCATAATTGTCCCCGGTGCGGTTGAAACATTTTCTCGCTGCAGACGACAATCGAATAAGCGCAGCATCTTTTCTTTAACGAGTGTATGCGCGCCCGGTTGGGGATCGCAGCCGCGGATCAGGTTGTAAACCTCTTGAGCTGGTTTCGACCAATCGATTTTTGCGTGTTCGTCGCGACACGGCAGATCGTAATTCGCTTTCGACTCATCTTGCGTAATCCGCGGAGGATTGCCCGCTTTGATCAGGTCAACGGCATCGCCTATCGCTTCGACTCCCAGAGGAAAGATCTTGTTAAAGTATAACGACCCTGTCGTGTCATCCGGCTCGACCGTGACCTCTTTTTGCAGCAGGATGGATCCGGTGTCGATGCCTTGATCCACCCAGAAGAGAGTCAATCCGGTCACGGTTTCGCCGTTGATCAAAGCCCAATTGATCGCACTTGCGCCCCGATATTTCGGCAGCAGTGAAGGATGAAAACAAATGCTGCCAAGGCGCGGCGCGCTAAACACCGGCGGAGGAACGATCTGGGTGACGAAGGCGAGGATCGCCAGGTCCGCCTTAAAGCCGATAAACTCATCTTTCACTTCGGGCGCTTTAAGCGTTTTGTGCTGACGCACGGGAATGCCCAATTGCAGAGCTTTTTGTTTGACCGGATCGACCTTTCCTCCAGGGGCATCAGGAGGACAATAAACCGCGACCACC
>JBGPIK010000074.1:0-20885 GCA_041484845.1 Binatia bacterium
CGATATTGACGACCTAAGCCACACCCTGACCCATCTCAAGGGTAAGAAGGCCGAGGAATTCCTGGATCTCTCGCTGCTGAAGAGCATGGAAGATGAAGGTTTCTTCAAGCGGCTGCAAGGAAAGTAGCTTGAATTCTTAGCACCCCCGCTGCCTTTTCGTTTCGGTTAAAGCCGCCGGAGATGAGGTTACGGAAAGTCCATGCAAACCATTACTCCGGCGTATCGTGATAACGATAGAACTCCGGTCATCTTTGCCATTCGCGAAATGGCGCGGCAACACTATGATCTCGACGTCAACGTGGTGCGGATCAAAAGCGGCGCAGCTTATGAAGCCGCCCTCTTCGACGGATCAGCCGACGTTATCATCGAGCACCTGGAGTACTCTATGCCGAGGCGGCAAAAGGAAAGAAAATTGCTTTCTTCTGCGGCCCAGCAAAGGCGCAGGCCTTGCCCTGCTCGTGCCGCAACACGTTCACGGCGTGGAAGAGCTTGGAGGCGGGAGCATCGCCGTCAGATCTTCCGGCCAGCCGCACGCCGTCACCCTGTGGTTGAAAATGTTGGGCCTGGAAAATGATGTCGTAACGGTTCTGGTGGATGATCAGGAGGTCGGCCGATGGGGGCAATGGAAAAAAGTTGCGAGCGGTGATTGCATCGCGAGTTTCATGTCACCGCTCTATTTGCCTCAAGCCCTAGCGGCGGGATTAACTGTCCTCGCCGCCCCGGAGATTCCCATCATTGGCCCGATGTGGGCCGCCGCTATTATTTTGCCAAGACTTTATATTTTACTGGCCGCCACGCACATGGACGCCGCCCGAAGCACGCTGGCGACGCGTCGGCTCACAAAGGTTGTAGGCTGATCGGATCCCCAAAACCCCTGAGCCAAACGCGGCGCCGCAAGGTCGCAGTATTATTGTTTCAAGTTGACTGCATTTACGTTGAGGGTCCCGGGGCCTATCAGCGCCTGGGCCGTACCGCCATTCGCTGTTGTCTGAATCAGCTTTTCCTGGACTTGTATGGTGTGGGTGTTTCCCATCCCCCCAATCCCGGGGGCGAGGAAGCTGAACGAGTGTCCGAGCGTGTGCTCGAGAGAGGTGTCCAGTGACTGAGCGGCGCCGTTCACCAGATTACAGGTCGTCACAACGTCGGTGTCGGTTGTCGTTTGTGATGTGCAAGTTCGTGCGTAACCCACAGGTACAGCAATCGTCGGATCACAGGAGATGACGGGCAACCCGGGGAGTATTGGATTGCAAACGCACGAGGTCGTGATAATCGTTTGCGGCGTTGGTGTAGCGGTGCAGCTTAGCGATAGGAACGATTGTAAGCTCGATGTCAATGTCGTGAGCTGCTCATCGAACACGATCACTCCCGGCTTGGCCGGCACGCCATCCACCAGAACTTTCATTTGCAGTTGAGCGTCTCCCGAGGAGATGACACTGGGGGTCGAGCTGGAGGTAACATTGGTAGTCGTGATCTTGGTGACTTGGGAGACATTGATGAACAAATCATCGTCCGCAGTCGGGTTCTTGATGGTCGTGGTCAGAACCGTGAGCCAACCATCAGTGGGCTTTATGAGGATCGCGTCGGTATTGTAGGTCGCTGCCGACGTGGTGGCGGCGTTGCCGCCCGCACTGGCGCTGGCACCGTTAGAGCCACCTTTGCCACCTTTGCTAGCGGCCCAACTGTTCCCCGCAACACTCAGAGTGATCGCAAGTATGCTAACGCACAGGGCCAATCGATAAATGTTTTTGAACGTTTTCATAAGCACCCTCCTGGAAATTTATGTTTTCTTAAAGCAAGTATTATGCCCGGCCTGGTGATGTTTTCGGCAATCATGGAACTAGCGACTGTACAAGCACAAAAGTGTCGAGAATATTTACATTGATGATAGTCTTCTGCGAGATCAATCTGCAATAGCGAGGCATTAGATTGCAATCATGATACCGTAAATAATACTGACAGCAAGGGAGTTTTTACCGAACCCGCGTGTCAGTAGCGAGAAACGAAACGCCATGTTTTGCACAAACGACAAGTGGGAATCGGCTTCACGACGGCACCAAGGGAACTTAACTCAATACTACTTGAGAGCCTGATTCAGCAACCACACCAGCCGTATACTCGGGCGAAATTTGACTTGATTGCTGTCGGACAGGCTTTTGATTGGAAACCAATGAGAAGGGGTAAGCCGCTGAATATGAAGAAGAAGTATTTGGCGGAGAGGGAGGGATTCGAACCCCCGTTACCCAAAGGGTAAACTTGATTTCGAGTCAAGCGCCTTCAACCGGGCTCGGCCACCTCTCCGCAAGAAATCAACTACTTAGCAGATCGGTCTGCGGTTCGCAATTCTTGTCTAACAACGCCGTTACAATTCCAGTGAAGCTTTTCAGCGAAAATCGCCACGATTTGCTCATCGGCAATCACTCGCTCAAATCGACTGAGCCCGAGATCAAGCAGTGCCCGGAATACCGTACGGAAGTCATGAAAGAGGCCGTGCGTTGCAAACACTGCGGTTATGGTTTCGGCAGTTACGCAATCAGCAAGGCGCAAAAATCTCACGTGTGATATATTGCGGCCGCAGGCAGCTATTTGGAAGTTCGACTGATAGACTGAGACTAAATCGGCATAAGCCCCGGCGAGATTGTCCGCCGCATTGGAACGGGTGGCCAAACGCAAATGGCCAGACCGCACGCCGATCAGAGTTTCTATTTCACGTCCTCAAAAATGCTTCCGCTTTACCGCTAGCAACGAAATTAGTGAAGCCCTGATATTCTGTGAAGTAGTTGCCTTTGACGCCTGCCTTTTGCATGTTTACCGCGACCTCGTCTCCTTTCTTCTTCTGTTCACAGACGACATCCACCCGTAGACCAAGCCGCGCGTTTTTAGCAAGGAGTTCAAGAAACGGCGCGTCCGTCGCGCGCCATCCAATCACCAGCAGTTTAGTTATTTCGGGTATAATTTTGTTAAGTTGATCTAGGTGATCAGGCGGTAGCTCGAAATCTTGTTTGCTCTCCACAGGAATTGCTAAGGCTGGGAAGAGCGCAAACTGTTGCTTACCGGTCTTTAATTTCTGCTCAGTTAATTGGGTAGCGATTTCATAGTCCTCAGTTATCCACTTTTGTCCGAGTATATAATCAGCATTCCGGATTACTTCCCTGGCTACAGAGGAATCGCTCAAAGGTCGCAACTCGAAAGGAGTATTGGATATCACTCTTCTCCAATTTACAGACCCGTGGATTTTAAAAACCTTATAACGACTGCTGTTGATGTAATCGTTCATGGCTTGAATATTGCCGCCAAGCGCAGGCAGTGCCTTTTCTAACATCCTATCGTAATTAAAAGTTACGAAGCATACCGTTTCATTTGCTTTGTCGTGTATGCGGATCTGGCGGAGAAGGCGGCTGTAATTGGTAACACCGCTATGTCTTAATTCCCAACGTTCTTCACACTCCCATATGATGCTTTGAAGGTAGTACCGAACAGCTGTCATTTCCCGCTGGCCCACCGGATCATTCGCATTCTCAGCTTGTATGCGTTCGAGCACTCGCTCTACTCCTTCGTTCGGATCGCGATGCCGCAATTCAGCGATAATTGGTCGACAATCGGGAAATTCTCGCACAATCTTGGCGAATGGCTCGCGCTCCTCAAATAGATGAATGGCTAGCGGCGGACGATCATCGCCAAACCTAGCGTCTCCGGGCGGGCAGCTTGGGTATGAATCATAAGACGCGCCGGCGCCGAAAATTACCATCAGCATAAGTCGACCTAAAACATCACAAACAAAGGGCAGTCGTCAAACGTTACGATAGGAGCGCCGATCGGTTGAGTTCGTAAGTGCGTCTACGTCCGTTACATCATGCCTATCAAACGCAAAAGGGCCAGAGCCTAGCCCTGCGGTGGGCGCGAAATTGCGGCGACCTAATGACTAGGATAAGTAATCATCGCCCCCGTGATCGCGTCCAATGAAGCATTCAGCACCTGCCAGCGCGCCTCGCGCTCTGAATCGGTGGTTTGGGTCTCCATTAAGAGCCTGCCGGAATTGCTCAAATGGCCATTTCTCCTTGGCTCGCATCTCCAAAAACTGAAGCGCAGCGAAAACCATCGCACGTGGGGCGTTCTCCTCTCGGCAGCAGGCGAGGGCATTCTCAAGAATGGCAATGCTGCGCTCAATCCTGCGCTTTTCAAGCTCCTCGCGAGTCATACCCGCCTTTATAGGTGCTCAGCACGAAAAAACAACTTGTGATATATCTCGCCCCGTGACTTGCGAGCAAGAACTCTGGCGAGCGGTGTTAAATCAAGCCGTCGACGATTACGCGTGCAGCGCTCACGCCTTAAGGATCAACGGACCTCATACACCAACATCGGCGCGCGCATGGTTTCTTTCGGATCGCCGCGAGCTCGGCTCATTTTTGTTTGTTTGCGATGTTCTCGGCCTGGATCCGGAATGGTTCCGAAGGCGGTTATTTGGAAGTTCGCCCGATAGGCTGAAACAGAAATCGGCGTGAGCCCGGGCGCGCTCTGTTCCCGCTTTACACTTGCTACCGCCGCCGCAATGGTCTACACGATGGTGCAGTCAACGCGGGGTAATCCAAATGGACGCCAAAGAGTTAATTGAGCTAATAACAAAAGATGTCCGAGCGGTCGTAGAAGAGAAAGGCTTGACGTCGATCGTATCCACGAATCTCTTGCAATATTTTGATCAGCTGAGAACGCACATCGATTCTCTCGGTGATGTGAATGCGAGCAAAATGTTAGCCCCTACGGAACTTGAACGGTATAAGGCCGAGCTGTCATTGTGGCGCGAAACACAAGTGGCACTTTTTAATGCCGCGATCCTAACAGGTCAGAATGCCTTGAAAAGTCTGATGCTGATAAACGGCGGCGCGGTCGTGGCGCTACTCGCTTTCATCGGCAACGCCTCGCGTTCTACCACCGGTTCCGTTCTAGCCAAGACCCTATCACTTTCGCTGATTTGGTTCGGCGGCGGCGTGTTGTCGGCAGCATTAGCTTCGGCTGCCACCTACCTATGCCAGTTCTGCTACGGGATTTGTGGCAATTCGCGCGGAAAGAGTTTCAAGATCGCGGTGTGGTTTCACGCACTGGCAATCGTGTTCGCCCTTGCTGCGCTGGCTGCATTTGGATGCGGAACATGGAACGTCTACCTCGAGTTTTCTCGCCTATCGCCCTGATGCAACTCGTCCGCAGGCGAGAAACGGGATTTCTAGGAAGGAGGTCGAGTTTGCAAGTCCGAAGAGTCCAGCATCACGGAGTTCTAACTGATGCCGTTTTCAGAAGGTTTCTTATCACGACGCCTGGGGCCGAACGGGCTTTGAGGAATTTCGGGCAACTTTCCCACTTCCACTGCCGGTGAAATTACCCTCTTCTGTAATTCTCCGCCTTCAGATGTTAATGCTTCACATATTTCCGGCAACCCTTGAATGGCAAAGCCAGCTTTGACGCGCATCGTCTCATTCATAAGGGGAGCTTCAGCCCGCCTCCGCTGAGTTGGATCCATGTTCCGACAGTAATTAACCCCATTCTGCACGTCACGTAATAGGGCATGAAATTTCGAAAGTTTTGCAACTGTAACTGGATTGAACAGAGTGGATTGCGAAATGGCCTGAAGCAACAGCGGGTGTTCGAAAATATCGTACATTATAAAGGGCCCGTCGTGGTACACCTGCTCAAGCATGTTTTCCAACCATTCAAGCTCTGCGAGTAAACCGGATGCGAGCGATCGGCGGGCGCGTTGACGTTCTTGCTCATCCCGGACGCGCGCGTGCTGTAAAACCTCGCGTGTATAATACGTGTACCAAATGACAGCAATCAGTGTCGCGGTAAGCACAGCAATGGTTGGATCGTATTCGGATTTTCCGCCGAAAATTAGCGCTGCAACGCCCAGCCACACTGCGAATATCGCTCCGAGCGCCGACAAAAGACATGCTATCAGAAATGGTCTACCGAGTTTCATCAAACGTTCGGCGTCGATCAAAAGGTAAACTACTCAACCGGCACGGTTTGTTCAGCAGTATACTTACTGATCAAGCGCCTGCAAAGCGGTTCAAACAATGCGGCCGACTGTATGGCGCATTTTCCATGTAACAACCACGTAACAACGGGAGCCGACTTTTCAGGCCATTCTGAACAATCTGAACAATTAGACCGGATTGAACACAGGCGAGAAAGACAAATAAAGACGCCCACCTTCATCAAGTGGGCGTCTTCATTGAATTTTGCCTTAGAGACCGGAGTCCGTTTTCGAGTCAAGCGCCTTCAACCGGGCTCGGCCACCTCTCCGCATCGCGAATTTGTTTTTTTCTAATCCTCAGCTCGGAAAAAAAATCCTCCAACAGGAGCGAGCATGACTGCGCTAAAACCCCGCCGCTCACCGGCAACCGGTGATTCAATCGCTCATCTTCGCAAAGCCGATATAGCGACACAACGGCGCCGGCTTTCGCGTCCAAGCAGCCGAACACCAAACGCCCAATGCGCGCCTGGAGTATAGCGCCGACACACATGATGCACGGTTCCAGGGTGACGTAGATCTCGCATTCCGTAAGGCGCCACTTTTGAAGCAACTTTGAAGCTTCTTCGATGGCCAAGATCTCGCCATGACTCATAGGGTTCTGGAGCTCTTCTCTGCGATTAAAACCTCGCCCGACGACCCGATCACCACAAACGACGACGGCCCCAACCGGAACTTCCCCTCGGGCGCCCGCCTCTTTGGCTTCCGCTAACGCCAGTTCCATATAAAAATTATCGCGCAACTTAAACTCCGAGGAAACATCCGCCATACAATTGGGAGACCATAACATAAATGCAAACTCAAACAAATTGTTGGAAACTTTTTTGCTACCGCATCGAGTAACGATTGTCACGTCCGGTTTTGGCGATGCCGCCGCGGTACGATGTGAGTACTGCTCCGCAATCGCGATAGCGAATGGTTTGCTAGGACTTCGGCTGAACGGCCGCTAGGGATGCATATATTCGATTGGCGGCGGCTCGATGTCGGTATTCACCTCGGAAACCCCGGGCACCGCCTTGGCGATGCGAACGATTTCCCCCTCTAGATCTGGATCAGCCAAGATACCGGAGATGCTGACGTTCCCACCGTCGCTGCGAACATTAAGAATGACATTGCGTGTTTTCGCCGAGGTAATTAAAGCGGCCTGAACTCTCGCCGTTACCGTCAGATCGCGAAAAGCTTTTTCCGAGTCTTGAGTCGGTTGATATTCGTCCCGCCGCGCTGCCTCCGAAATGAGTTGAGCTGCCGTGTCCGAACTCATATGCGTTGTGTTCACGACGAGATCATAACCAACGGGGGTCTCCCAATCGATGTTGAATAGCGCCCTGAGGCGGCGGCTCCGCACGCGATCCAGATCTTTTAAAAATTGCCGCGCATTCTCGCCGGAAAGACCCCGGCGATTTTTTACCTGTTCGATTCGGTAGTCCATTGAAGCGACGATCATCACTTTTAACACATGGCGGATTCCGGGGAACAACTCCTGACCAGCCCGACCGTAATAAACCAGTCTGTCGCCTTGCGCGACTTCGCACATGGCGGCCTGAAGGGTAATGCGATATAGCCGCAAACTTTCAAGCCAACGCTCCCACCAGTGCCCCTCAGTCTCCAGGACTTCGGTAAATTTTGCTTCAGGGATTCCATAGCGCCGGCTGGCCTCGATCAACACCTCCCGATTGACCGAGCGGTAGTTCAAATTCGCTGCGACCTTTTCAGCAATCTCACTGCCACCCGTAAATGCTGCATGAGACACGGTCACGATAGACATAAGGTCAGACCTCCTTTTTGCGAGATTTGAACTCTTAATTTGACACGATTCTGAGTCGCTCCTTCTTTTACCTCCACCAGATGCTTAAAAACAAGCCGGGACGTACCCCTACCGCAAGATGGGCGCGTTAAACGGATCCCGCTGCTATAGCTACAAGAGAAGCCCGGCCCACGTCAATCGTTGGCTGCACACCTGAATTTAATAAGCGCCAATACTATCACCGATGAGGAATAGACAGCAATTTAAAACAGACCGGATTTAGAGCCTGTGCAGAAACTTTCTGAGGCGACCCATGAGTTCAATCATCTTTACCGGCTTAAGCAGAAAGTCATTGCACCCGCCGCTTAATGAGGGGGCCCGCATGTGCGGAAATACGCTCATGCCGATGATCGGAATGCCATCGGCCTCGGGTCTTAGTTTTACGGCAGAGATAAAATCCAAACCGCCCATATCCGAAAGGTCAAGCTCAAGCAGGATCAAATCCGGACGGTGCTCCGTCACTTTCTTAAGCCCTCCTTCTCCAGTAACGGCTACGACAGGATTCAATCCCGCGAACATGACCTGCTTGACCAATAGCTGTGTTTGGTTGGGCTGTTTCTCAACTATCAGGACGGTCTTTCCTGCTATTTTCGTCATAACAGTTGATTCCGTAGCAATAGTCAATAGGCAATAATCACGCCATTTATGCCATCGACATTATTGATTGCTATTAACGAAGACGCAGATGACCGACGACGACTCATTTAGCGCTATGCGGCCCGGAGTCGTACAAAAAGAGTCGGTCAATCTCTCGGATAGGCGCTACTTGACGGTGCGGCCGTTCCGGACAACCCCGGATGGATCCGTGCACTCACAGGGTTCACCCGCCGGCCCGAGCCCATAAGGGCAAATAAACCTGCCTACGTTGCACTCCCTTTCGGTCACCTGATTCATCATTTTGTCGAAGAAGCCTTGAGGTTGCGCCCTTTGTGTTCGAGATACGCTGGTTGTCGTTGTGCAACCGGACAACCACAAACACAGCGTTAAGATGCAGAACAACTGTAAGTTTTTGCGTAGTCTTCCGGACAAAAATCCCATGATGGTGGGATCACCTATTAGACTCTTGTTGACAGCCGCAAGCGTGGCGCGCCCGGAGGGATTTGAACCCCCAACCCCCAGATCCGTAGTTCGTCCTGGCACTAAACCAGGGCGATTGAGAGAGAGATAAGTGCTTATATTTGCTGGCTTTCGCATATCGTCGTTCTGGCTGGTTACAGGGCATTCTACCTCAATGTGGAAACAAAGTGGAAACAAATTTCGATGATGGCGCGGCCAGGGGCATAGGTGGGCACGACCCCGGCCTACCGATGGGCAGCACCAGTCCCTCCCTTACGCCACAAAAAAACAAAAGGGGCTGAAACATGGCGAGAGGCAGGCGCACAGATCTAACGATAGCCGTGTTAGCAATGGTTCTGTTCGAGATGGGCTTTGAACCGGGGATGATTGCGCAGCTGGCGGACCTACCGCGAGCAACGGTCAACGATATCATCATGCGAAACGGTCCCTGGTATGAATTGACCGAAACTGAGCTTTACCGAACCACCCGGCGACAAGTAATCAAGAAGATTAACGAGATGGCTGACGGCCTGGCAATGAAGGTACTGGCGAAAGTGAATCAGAGAATTGCAAAGGCGGACTCCTTTGAGTCGTTACGAATTGTAGAATCATTGCTTCGCGTAGAGAGGTTAATGGGATGAACAAAGAGCAGGAAAGAAACATGGAGCAGTATCTCAGCACCCGTGAGTTGATGGAGACGCTGAGCATTAGCCGGAGCAGCGTCTGCAGGCTCATGGACAAGGGAATGCCGAGCATCATGGTTGGGAGCGTTCACCGATTCCCTATTGAACAGGTCTTGACGTGGTTACGCGGCCGGCATTCTCACAAAGCGAAGAACTAGAAACCCAAAAACAATGCCCAGTAATTTCTCTCCGTGTTTGGTTACAGAACGGCTAAGAATTCTTCGACTGTTACTTGCGCGCCCTTCAGGAGACCGCGCAAGGTGCCGCGATCAAGCTCCTTGTGATCTGGAATCGAAAGATGGCGGCCATCGTGGCGGTAATAGATCATATGGCTGCCCTTTGGTGATGGAAAACAAACCCGAGTTTTTGAAAGGCTTTGGCCGCTTCCCTGCCGGAGATGACCGGAAGCGGAGGCATCAGGCAGCGACTTCGATAAAATGAACTTCGGGTGGCTGAACGGGATTGTTCATCGCCCGGCGGACCTCAAGAATGCCGTCGATAGCTTCTTTGATATTCTCCAGGGCTTCGTCCTTGGTCTTTCCTTGAGAGACGCAACCGGGTAAGGAGGGACACTCGGCCACGATGTACCCGTCTTCGCCGGGCGTGAGAGTTACGAGATACTGTTTCATACATCCCTCCGTCTGGAGTTACCTAAAGGCTATACCAACGCGGCGGGCGAAGCAACTTGCCGTGATAAACGGAGAAACAGGGAAACGCACAGAGCGGCTAGATTTTGCGCTCAATAAGTACGTGGGCATTGCTAGAAGAGCAGAATGAAACGCGAGGAATATCAGGGACACTTTCTCACGGCCGAGCTCGGATGTGAGAAACGCTTTTTTGACCGACAGTTCCGAGCATAGGAAAGAACGGGTATTCGCCAGATATCGCCATAATTAAAAAGGGCGCTGACGCTGAAAGACGGGCGATTGACGTTCCACGGGGGAGGCCATAAGATAAATCCTGAGCGGTAAGCCCGCTGTAGGTTCTTGCGGTGTTCCCATCCATCGGATGGCAAAGCCGCAGGGCAACAAATCTACACGGCACGCTCTTTTTTTTCCCCTCATAGATAGCGGTCGTCGTAATGAACCTTTTCGCTAAACACGTCGTACCACTTTACGTCTCCCCGCTCGTACTTGCGAAACACTCCCCACGAGAAAAGGTCCGCCGCTGGCTATAGCGACATTAGATCCGTGGGATTCTCTGAAGATCGAAACATGGAGGGTCCGGAGTCCAGTCGAAGGTCGCCACGAAATGATTAAAGAAGCCAGTCTACCCAAGTATTCCAGTCGTTGAAATACCGTAAGCAAACACAACGCGAGCCTCAAAAGTCTGCGCGGCGAGGGTGAGAGTAACGATGTGCAGAAACCCCGCGGTCTCCCCGACGCCAATGCCTGTGAATGCCACCGGCAGCCCCTTTGTAACGGGGATTCCTACGTCATCTCCGATCTGGGCGTCAAAAATGCAATGGTCTGCACCCGTATCAAGGATCGACTCAATCGGCGCGGTTTTCTTGTCTTGATACCAGATAAGAACTTTGAGTGCTGGACGCCAGACATAATCCAGCTTGGTGCAGGGTCTATATGATTCAGCGGAAACGGCTTATAGGGATATTTCACGAGGCGTAATGAAAACCTTGCTGGCCCAAGTTTCGGGAATCTTCACGATGACCGGTTCCTTTTCGCCAAGACCTTCGGCGGCTTTAATGACCTCCGAATAAGTATCGCCATAAGCCACAACCTTCGATTCATCCCCCGAAAAGGCAACCCAGCTATTTGGCTTTGCTTCCCTTAGCAGTCGGACTCTTTCCTCGGCGCTCATCATAAACTCTCCTCGGCGGGCTTCTCGATCCTTCGCCTATAAAATTTAGCACCCTACTGTCAAACGCCCAAGGGAGCCATCAGGAAAGCACCGGCCAAAAAAGAGTGTCCCTGGGTTTAAGTTCGGCCCCTTGCTTTACCGGTCAAATCCAAATTTTCCTTGCTCCGGTTACGGATCGAGTTTCAAAAGGGGGCGCCGTTGGGCAAGCGTCTGACGAAAGCGCACTAGCGGTTTTTCCGGCAAGACTGTCAAGAAAGCAAAGCACGACCCCGGTGACGCCTGCCGGGTCGCCGCTCCATCCCATTAGGTTCCACGGCTGGCGGTGGTATGTGTTGACATTGTGTATATAAATGGTTTAAAACGTTTTATTGTAAGAGGTGACTTGTATGGCTCAAACACAAACGCGAGATGAGATTATCAACCTGCGCGCAAGCAAACGGCAAAAGAGGTTGATCGATCAGGCTGCGGAATTGCTCGACAGGAGCCGGTCGGATTTTATGTTGGACGTAGCGTGTCGGGAGGCTGAGGCTTTACTGTTGGATCAAAATCGTTTCACACTTCCCAAAGAAAAGTTTGAACGTTTCATGGCGATGCTCGATCATCCACCACGCGACAACGTGAAGCTTAGAAAACTGCTTCAATCCAAAGCCCCATGGGATCGGTGAGCGGCCCTGCGAGCATACGCGAACCGGAAAAGCTTGAAGCCGAGCACGACGTCTCAGCATTTGATTGCGGCGAGCCTACCTTGAATGATTGGCTGGGGCGCCGGGCTTTTCAAAACCAACAAAGCGGTGCGTCCAACACATATATTATTTCAGACGGCGTTCGAGTTGTGGGCTACTACAGCCTGGCGGCCGGTTCAGTGGATAGGGAGACGGCGCCCGGGCGTGTGAGGCGCAACGTGCCGGATCCGGTGCCGGTGGTCGTTTTAGCTCGGCTTGCGGTTGACCGGTCTTTCCAAGGCCAAGGACTCGGGCGCGCATTGCTGCGCGACGCGGTGCTGCGCACTATGCAGGCCGCGGACATCATCGGTGTCCGCGCAATTTTGGTTCATGCGCTCTCGGAGCGGGCTAAGCGTTTTTATGAAGATTGCGGATTTGCGGCCTCGCCGATCAATCCAATGACACTGATGGTTACTGTCTCAGAGGCCATCAACGCACTACGTAAAAAACAATGGAGCGAGCGATGAAAATGAAAAACCCGCCGCATCCTAGTTTGTCTGTTCGCGCGGACTGCCTTGAGCCCCTTGAGCTTACCGTTACCGAACGGGCGAAAATTCTCGGCGTTTCCCGTCAGGCTTTAAATAACCTGATCCATGGCCACGCGGGGATCTTCCCCGAAATGGCGGTCCGGCTCGACAAGGCTTTCGGGGGCGGCGCCGAAACCTGGTTCCGTCTACAGGCGGCTTGAGCTTCCCCCGCCAGAAGGTGGAATGAAACGCGGGGAATATCGGAAAATCATTCGGACGGTAGAAAGCGGGTGTGAGCGGCGCCTTGCGCCGCCGAAACTAGCGACAGCAGGGAAAGGCCCGTGTTCAGCGAATATCGCCGCCTATAAAAAGGGGACTTGCTATCAGACAAGCGTCTGGCGAACGCGCTCAGCGGTTTTCCCGGCAAGACTGTCAAGAAACCAAAGCACGACCCCGATGATTTCCTCAATATTCTCTTCAAACATTTGGGCCTCGATCCCAACAAAGACGTTACGCTGGTTCCCGGTGGTCCCGATGCGGAGCGGCTTGCAGCGCTTGCTTTCGGAAAAATCGATGCGACGATGTTTACTTCCTCAGCGGCGCCACCGGCGAGAAAAGCCGGTCTTGTGGAATTGTTTCAGATCGCCGATCTCGGCGTCGAAATTCAGGGCAACGGCTTCGCCACCTCTCGGAATTATATAGCCGGAAACCGCGACACGGTGAAATCGGCGATTAAAGGATTCGTCGAGGCTATTTATTTCATATACGCCAACAAGAAGGAGGCGGAAAGGGTTTTTTCCAAGTACATGCGCACCAGTGATCCCGAGGTCCTTGAAGATTCATATGATGGCTACGTCAAAATGATTCCCAAGAAGCCCTATCCTACTCTCAAGGGGATTCAGTACGTGCTCGATCTACTCGCGCCGCAGATACCGGCAGCCAAAACCGCTAAACCAGAGCAGTTCGTCGATTTGAGTTTTCTCCAGGAACTGCAAAGGGAGGGGTTCTTCAACGAAATGGCGAAGAGATATCCGACCCGGTGAGCAGAAGTTGGTTCAGGCGCTAGAAGGAGACTCACACATGATCCGTGGCGACAGACTCCAACAGACGGCTCTCTTTCTGTATCAAGCCCAAAGAGGAAACCGAAATCAGCGAGATCGACACCCCGCCGTTATCCGCCGTGCAGAGAACTGAGCCAGGAAAGAAAGAAGGTTCGGCATGAGCACTGCATCTGAGTTAGATCTTCGCCCAACACCATCGGCTGCGCTGTTTCCCGTACTTTACCAGGCATATCTGAAGCTGAACCCCGGGACGCTTTTGCGAGCGATCGTCAAGAAAAATCCCGGCCAATCGTACATGGCATTTGTCGAGGCAGGGATTCCGCATCGGATCGCCCGCATTGGCGACGATGAGTGGGAGTGGTCTGCCACCCGCACGGTTTGGGAGCCGATGGGTAATGGGCCCGGCGTCCACCACATCGGTATCTCCCCCGACGGGCGGCGCGTGTATGCGGTGGATCGCGAGCGCACGGTGTTCATGCTCGATGCAGCCCTCAATCGCATCAGCGCGAGTGTATGCGTGGGCGAAGGAACGTCGCACCTGGCGGTGCATCCCAATTCGGGTCGCGTGTACGTCGCCGAGCGCCGCGCTCATAGTATGGTCAGGCTGGACGGGGCAACCCTCGCCGCCCAGGGACGGATCGTGACCGGCGAAAGTCCAATTATGCCCGCAGCTGCAGAAAATGGCAGTGTCGTTATTCTACCGGGACAGAATGGCATGTTGACGCTCGCGTACGATGATGACGAAATTCATTCGAGGAATTTACCTGTCGGGGGCCGGCCAAGCGCGTCGACCGTAAGTCACGACGGACAGCGAGCCTATCTTCCGGATACCGTCCGAAATATGCTGGTGAGCGTTGACCTGGAACAGGGGAGAGTGCTCGCTGAAACCCCGGTCGGCGATGGTCCCTCTCATCCCATCGTCACCCCGGATGATCGCATCGTGTGCGTCGCCAACTCACGCTCGCACGACATCTCACTGGTCGACGCGCATACGTTTGAAGTGCTGGCTACGATACCCAGCGGCGAGGCGGCTCACCAAACGACGCTGACCACAGACGGGCAGGTTCTGCTGGTAGCGAACTTTTTTGAAAACTCGGTGAGCATCGTGGACCTGCCGAGCAGGACTCGCGCAGCGGTCGTGCCGGTGGGACCGTACCCGCACGGCCTCGACATTGCTCCTGGCGACCGTTACGCGGTCGCCACTCATTTTGGAGACCGGTGGGTAAGCATCGTCGACGTGGCGGAGCGGAAGGTCGCTGCGCGCGTGCCGGCTGGGCTCGGCTCATCGCACACAACCTTTTCGCCCGAAGGCGACCGTGCCTATGTAGCCAATAGCCTCGCCAACACCATAACCGTTATCGACTTGAAAAGCCTTGAGGCAACCGCCGAGATACCCTGTTCGATTTCACTTTAGGGACCCATCCGATTTCAACGAAGGGGGCCACTGAACTGGGCGGAGCGAAGCGACGAAGCGCTTTTGGTCTTTGTTTAGATTAAACCTCCCTAGTTTTTCAAAGTGCACCTTCACCAACGCGTACACGGAGTAATGACAAATCCGCGCAGCTGAAGTCCCGGCGAAACAACCAATCGCAGGCGCAATTTATGGTACGTTGTTGTTTAAATAGAATTGCACTGAAGCGGGCGCAAATCAAAATTTATTCCAGCAAGGCAACAACGTGCCCTAGTTTGCAGAAACAGTGGATGCCGCGGCGCTTTGGGTGATTTGGATTATTGCTAGACCTGGCCTCCACCTCTCCCTTCTACATCAGAACTTGACAGGAGAATTATAGGATGTCCCGGAAGTACGGCTATCCCTGGAATTGCTCTAATAAGCAAAAAGCGGACGTGACCCCTTTCCTCTGTCCTCTTGGAGAGATTGCCTTCAGGCGTTTCAATCACAAGATGACAGTGGTTTTCCATCAGACAGTAAGCGTGGCACAGCCAGTTAAAGCGGTTAACGACCTTGCCGAGGATCTCCAGGAAGGCTTGGCGGTCCCGATCTCCGTCAAAAATATCCTTCCGCGCGTTACCGCGCGAGGTCACGTGGTACAAAGCACCGTCAAATTCTACTCTGAGAGGACGAGCCATGAATGGCCCGTATCACAACCGGTCACGGATAACAAGATACAAGACCTGACCCCATTTCCATTTCTTCATTTATCACCGTCATGCCTATCGCGATCCCCAAATATGGCTGTGGATGGTCAACGAGGTCGTCCGAAAATCGCTTCAGCGGCGCGATGTAAGGTGCGAACGCAATGGACAGCGCGACAAAAGCGAAAAAGAGAACGCGGACTACGCTCATGCTGATGCACCACTGACTAGCGCTTCACCGCCGGCGAAAAACTGATGATTAGCCGATCGGCCACCTGAGCGCTGTCCGGACCAGTAGTGCCCGACACGACCTGTGCGCTGCCGCTCACTCGAAACTTGTCGTAACGCTCGCCCATTCACTTTTTTTCATACGCGATCTGCTTTGCCGTGCGCCGGAAATTCCAGGTGATCCGACCCTGTTGCCCAGGAATACCGCCGCTCTCCTTCACTTCGTAGGAGCGGTGGCCGGTAACTTGCTTCTGATCCGCGCGCAAGATGCGGCCGCAGATGTCGGCACGGATCAATTGGTTAAATTGGGAAACATCACCGGGTCCATCCGCTTTCCTGCCGTCGAAGTTGCCGCTAATCTCGATGCCACGAAGCAGTGCCTGTTTCTCCTGATCAGTCCACGACACGGTGCTGCCGCCCTGGGCCCCCAGATCGATCGTGAGGCGAAAGTCTCCCGGGAGATCCCCGTAGAAAGCGCACTCCTCGGCATCGGAATTGCGCTTTTCCTCCTGCCCCGCATTACCAGGATGATCGCCGGCAATGCGCAGTATCTCGCCACTGAGTCGGTCGCCCCCCCCGCCCAGGTGCATGCCTTTGAGCGCCGGCAAGCGGACCGTTTTACTCTCGCGCCCGGGATCGTTGTTCAAGTCCGTTTCGGGCACCCAATTTTCCTGGCCGCTCGGCTTCTTCAGCAGCGTGTTACCGCGCAAATGACCGGTCGCGGATCCGCTGACATCTATCCTGAGATTGCCCCCGATTTCGGTGTAGGTCGGCACAAGGGTGTAATCGAGTGCCAGCGGATAGAAATCATCCTTGTAGGAATGCGAGTCCGTGCCATCCTTGTGGGTGTATGTGCCTATTGAGCTTGTTGGCACCTGCACGAACTTGACATGAAACGTCTCCATCCACTTGCCGGTTGTCATCGTGGGTGGAATATCATACTGCTGGACGAACTCCTTCTTGATGTCACCCTCCCATTCGTAATAAGTGAACAGGTCGTGCGTAGGAAACTTTGCGCACTTTTCTCTCTTGTTGCCCGCATAGTCCTGCGCGTGCGCGCAAAGCTTGATCACATCCGGCGGGTTCTTCGGTACCGTGTAAGTGGTCTTGTAGATGTGCCCCCACGTTTTTTTGTTGCACGCTTGCGCATCTTTGCTCGGATTGATCGCAGGCTTGCCCACGTCGCGCCCGTTAGCGTCGGTCACCTTGATCATTTGCACACCCGTTTGCCACGGGCCGCCGGTCCGCTTCTCGCTTGCGGTGACCGTGATGTCGATATCCTGTCCCGCCTTGACCTTGGTGTTTTTCGGGGGCACGGAGTCCACATGCAAGGGCGGCGGCAGCGTATCGTGGCCGAGGGTGATGACCCCCGTGTAGATCACAGGAGGCTGCTGGCTGGCGGTGTACGTTGAGGTGACGTCGATCTTGGTCCCGGGCAGGTCAGAACCACGAGGTAGCGTGCAGGGGTCGATGTCGTACTCGGGAACATCCGGAATATCGTCAAGGTAACCCGTGCGAGCAACCGTCGAGCCGTTCATGCTCGTGCTGAGGCGCGAAAGTTGATCTGCGTGCAATCCTATTACTCCATATTCGACTCGTCCGGCGATGCGATCGGTCGAGTAATCACGCAGAACCACCCACGCTTCGCCCACGCCTTCGATGACGAAGCCTTGACCGTGTGCCGGCGCGTTGGGCAGGGCACGGACCGCACTGACAACGCCGCTCGCTCCCGCCACGGGCGGCTGTCCGGGCTCCGCTTCGGAGACCGCGTTTGAAGCAGGATTGGCTTTGTTCTGAGCCAGTCGCCAATTCACTCGTCGAGACGCTGACTGTTCGGCGTTGGCGTACTTGACACCGAGCGCCGAAAGCCAGTCGAACTCAACGGCCGATGCGGTGCGCGGAGTTGACTTTCCGGATAGGGGCGCGACGGTGAATTCGATCTCGCGCACATCATCGCCGAGCGTCGCGGTTACTTTGTACATGCCTGCTGCCAGAATTCCGGAGTTCTTGCCTTCGGAATACGCGCGGTCAAAGCTCGCAACCTTGACGGTCTGGTCAAACAGCGGTTCATCTTCGTCATCGGTCTCCTGATACCACGCGAACCGGATCGACGAGCCCTCGGCGACCTTGCCCACGCGCGCGATCACCGTGATCTGCGGCTGATCCGGCGCGAACGTGGACGCCTCGCCGACGGGAATGCCCTTCGCGTCGATCGAGCCGGCCACCACCATGTTGAGGATCGTGCGTTGTACCGCCTTGTTCGCAGGCGGTTGGCCTACTGCTGTCGACGTGGGTGCCTTTGGCTCACTCCAATCTTCGGATTTGCCGCACGCGGCCAAGGCTAATAGCAATAGAGCGCTTGTGAGAGCTTTGCTCATTTGTTTTCACTCCCTGGGTTCAGGGGACATAATACTAATTTTCAGGAAGCCCCTTCGGTCGAGGTCCTCGCTTTCCTAAGCTGAGATGACGACCGTCGGCATACGCGCTACGATCCTTGTCGTTGCTGAAGAGGGGGATTGAGCGTACGCCCCTCTGCGTTACATGATGTGGATAACCAGGCACCACAGGTCTGGAAATCTTCGCCATGGGCGAAGCGTATTAGATTACCTGCGAAGCCGTCAAGAAGAATTTAGTATTGTGTCCCCGGAATCGATCACTTCTTGAAAGCTATTTCTACGCGACGATTCTTCTGACGGCCCTCCGGGTCGTCCGACCCGTCCGGCTTGGTGTTTGGCGCGACCGGTTGTTGCTTGCCGAAACCCTCGGTCGCGAACTTAACGTTCTGCAGGCCTTCCTTGGTGACGAACCAATCTCTCACCGCATTGGCGCGACGCTCGGAGAGTTTCTGGTTGTAATTCGCGTCACCCTTGGCGTCCGTGAAGCCTGCGATGCGAACCGTGCCCTTGGCCTTGTCGCGAATCACGCCCGCGGCCTGCTTCAGGGTATCGCGCGCCTTGGGCAGGAGGTCGGCCTTGTCGAAATTGAACAGTACATCGGCGGCGAGCTCGATTCGTATTTCGGTGTCAGTCTCCTTGATCTCCAGATACTGGACCTTGCCGCCCATATTCTCGACCCTGAAAACGAGATCCACAATTCTTCCCTTGGCTCCCGCCGGCAGGGTCTCCGATTGCGCCGACGCTTCCGCGGCGCACAACAACAATGGCGCCATCAGCGCCAGGCACCAAGAAAATCTCATCGCAGTTCTCACGACGCTACTGGCTGATGGGCACATCGTCCATCGGAATGAAATGAGGAATGACGACGCCGATCTTCTTCACGTCGCCGGGCGGTGCGGGGAACCTCGCCCACAGCGCGATCTGCGACTTGGCGTTGACGCTCGGAAGCTGGTTGCTACATACGCAATTCTGGTCGGTGTCGCGAACGACGAAATATTTCTTCTTACCGGCCGCGTCGATCAAATTGATCGCGCCGACATTGCCGATGTCCTGATTCTGGTGCCCCTTGTAATCGCCGAGATACCAGCCAGCCGGTTCGAATGACTCCCCGGAATCGTTGACCAGATCGAAGCGCAAGGTCAGTGTGTCGCCGCTGCTGCGCTTTAGCTCGATAACCTCGACCCGGAGGCCTGGTTTTTCACCGTCGGACTTGGCGATGGCTGGCGTAGCGGTCACGGGCGCAGGTGTCGCGGAAGTCACTGGCGCGTTGGTTTGAGTAGGAGCAGAGACATTCGCTTGCGGTGCCTGCGTGCTTGTCGGTTGCGGAGTTTCCTTCTTGTTGCAACCGCCTAAAAGTAGTGTCACTGCCAACAACGCTAGCGTGGTGTTGATAGCAGGTTTTGTCTTCATCGTAAACATGGCAATCTCCTTGCAAGGTAATTAGGTGATTGGTAGGTTGGTATCTATACTGTGAAAGATTAGGCTTGGTCAAGACCTTTTCTGGGTACTGCCCGGACTTTTTTGCTTGACGCGCGACCGTTTTTCCTCCTATTTTGGAAGCGATTTCCTCCCAGGAAATATGAATTCGAAGAGGGGAGTGGGGTCGCGTTGCATTAACCACAGTGTGTGATCGCGAGACCTGTCCCCATTGGTGATTTTTTCTACAGCCTCAACGTTCAAGCTCAACCGGCGCTTAAGCGACCAAACTGAAACGTGAAGTTAGAGCCAACGATCATTTCTGGGCCGGACGCTCTTGCGTGAGTCGCTCGGCGATCCACATGGCGACTAGGTGGCGGGCACGGACTTGTTTGTGTCGAGCGATACGCTTTAAGCGGTTAAGCGTCTGCTCGTCGAGGGCGACCGTCAGTATTCTTGGGGGTGGCCGTCGAACACGGACTCTCACAGGCTGATCTTCGCCGAATAATCGAGCAAAGCCAGGATTCGGGGTCAGACTTTTATGTCTCGACTATCTTCAGGAACCGACTGATCTCCCGCATCTGCTTTTCATCCGATTGCATCCGCTCGCCCATTCTTGCGAGCAATGTCGCCACGGTCGCCACATCTCTTCCGAAATACGCAGCCACTTCGCTCAGCGCGTAACCGAGCCGGCGAACCAAAATGTAGGCGATTATCGTACGTGCGCCGGTACTGGGGTCAGGTCTTGTTTCTTGTATCAAAGCTGTTTGCCAAGCGGCTGATCGTAGCGTAGTGCAGCTCCAGAAAGTCTGCAATCTCTCTCTGCCTGTATCCGTAACGATGCACCGCCTGGACAATCCGTGCGTCCCGCTTGGTTTTTGTCAACTTGCCTTCAAACAGCGCCTTTAGTTTAGGCCGGCTCAAGTACCTTTGGCTCCGAGGAATCTCCGCAATCTCTCCGTAGCCCTTGAGCTTCTCTACAAACTCCTCGTTACCCAACAACACCTGCGCTCGTATTTCCTCCCAGATCGACGCTTTAGTAATCCCTTCCCTCACAAATCGACGGTAGTGTCTTGCGGCGGGGTATTTTCTCTTGCCCAACTGGCCCAATACCCAGTCAA
>JBGPIK010000075.1:0-20782 GCA_041484845.1 Binatia bacterium
CCTGTACACGCGGCCGAGTATGACAGTTCACCAACATTGTGTCCAGTAAATTTATAGATATCCTGCTGAACTGCTTCTCACAGGACTGAAATGTGCTGAATCGTTACCAAATTCAATCGTTGGAAACCGAGCTTAAGGAGCTGAAACGCGAGGAAAGCAACCAGACAACGCTGGCGAACAAGGCGAAGCAGGGCCAAACGTTGATCTCTTTAGCGGCGAGGTATCGGGAAGCCGCCACTGAAATCAAGGCGCGCGCGGCTGATCAACTTAGGCGAAAGATCTCCGAACACGTCGGCGAGCTATGGGTGGAAATCACGCAGCGCCAGCGCGAATTTCTCGGCATGGACTTTGATAAGAACTGGAATTGCTCCCTTTTGCGCCGCGACGGCAAGAAAGCTTCCTGGGAGGAGACCAACACGTCGGCTGGGCAGCGCCAAGTTCGCATGCTCGCCTTTTACGAAGCGCTTCGCCGTTTGGCCAAGCTGGTGCCGCCGCTGGTCGTCGATACGCCGCTGGGACGGCTCGATAAGGAAGTCAAAGACAGCGTTCTCGACCAACTCTATCTAACCGGACACCAGACCATTATTCTCACGACGAATTCGGAGATTGACCCGGACGGGCCTCTGTTTGATCGTATCCAGGACAAGGTAGCGCGCGTGTACACGTTACACCCGCACGGGCGCGAGGACAGCACCACTTATGAAGTAACGAAAACTACTGATTACTTCGGGAGACTTCTATGAGTGCGAACAACCATGGTGGTTACCGACGAAAGATCCTGCGCATCACCCACTGTCGCTCGGAAGACGCCTCCAAGATTGAGCACGTCATGCGCGACGACATTCTCCACACCGTCGCACTAGACTGGCTAAGCCCCAGCGAATTCCACGCGGCTGCATTGGAAACTGGTAGCCTGCTCGACACGAACCGCGTCGACTACGAGGAATACTTCGCCGCTGACGAGATGAAGGCAGCCACAGCCGCTAACACGTGAGGCGTTACCATGAAATTCAAACCAAGCCTTGCGGCGGAAGAATTTATTGAAAGCATCCATCAACGAGTGGGTGCCCGCACCAAGGCTGTTCTGGGACGATCGGCATTGTTCCTGGCCTTGGGTGAGGGCGTGCCACCCGGCTTCAAACCTGCCGACTCCCAGGGGAAAGACCTGGACGACGACACAGTTATCGGTGACGAGCTGCGCGATGTGGTGAGGGCCGCGCTTAATCATCGTGCAGGTAAGGAGCTGGACGAACGCGGATACAACCAAGCCTTCCGGCAACATTTCGAATTCGGCTGTCAGCGTCTGAAGCAAATGTGGGAGGATTCGGGTAACGACCAGACGCGGTTTGTGTCGACGCTCCTAAAAATCGGGAGCGCGGATTTTGGCGAAGGAACAAGGCCGCACACTGCTCCGATGGCTGTGGTCGACAGAGAGGTGAAACTTAAAGTTCTTTCAGACGAACCTGAGTGGAGCATTAATGGTCCAGGGACCAAGAACGGGCTGTTGGTTATTTCCGGGGAACCCGGCTCAGGCAAGAGTCAACTCGCACTCGATTTGCTCGCGCAACTAGCAGCTAACGGTGTGCGTTTCGTTTTCTTCGACCTAAAGGGCGAATTGGAAGACGACCCCAACAATCCTCTGCAACGACAGAACCGTACCGAATTCTTGCAACAGACTGGAGCGCGTTACGTCCGCCTGATTCAACAAAGTCTGCCTATCAATCCGCTGTTCCGACACGTCAACCCGGTGCAGAACGCGCAAATCGCGTCTGAGATAGCCAGTCTGGTTCGCTGCTTCGCCCCGCAACTCGGGGCGCGGCAGGAACGAAATATCCGTGATACTTATCAGCAGCTTCAAGCGCCGGATTTCCCCTCGTTATCGCAACAGCTCCAACAAAACGGCGCGACCGGTGTCGATATAGCTATTATCGAGAAGATCGACCAATTCAACCTATTCGCTGACGCACAGACAGCCATCAGTCCCGAAGCGTGGCTCAGCAGTTCGATAGTCGTCGACTTCAAAGATTTGGGAAATGACAGTGAGACGAAAGCACTGGCGGTTGCTCTTATACTCAACTTTTTGATGAAGCGACTCAATCAAAACCTTGCTGTGAAAGACAGCGTTCAGCCACTAAAAATGGTGCTGTTCATCGACGAAGCTCATCTCTTACTTCCGAAGGAAGGTAAAGCTGGTTTGCTCGGGTCACTTGCCCGCCAAGGCCGCTCGTGGGGCTTTCCCGTCTGGCTCGCCTCCCAAGACGCAGACGCCTTTGTAACAAGCGGTGACCACGCGACCAACTTCGCCGAACTTGCCGAATGCAGCGTGCACTTTTCGCCTCACACCCTCACCGACCAAGAGCAACGACGAATTCTCGGCGGCGTTATAAATCGTCAACTGAAAAAGGCCGAGGCTGCTCTGCGCCTACAAGGCAAGCTCACTGTTGGGGCGGCGAGGCAGTTTTGGAAGGACGAGGGAAAGCAATAGCTACATGCCGAGAGCAACCTTTGATTTATTGGACGCCGCAATCCCGGAAGAGTACTCCGAATGGCTGGGCCGTTCGGATGAATTGCGCTTCTTGCCTTACCGTCGTACCTTCCTCACTGATCCTGTGTACTGGACACGACACAAGCCGGAAGATTGGGTATTCCAACTGGAATGGCGAGAGTTTCGGTATCAAGACGCGAACTCACCTCAGGATGTCGATCAATTAATTCAATCAGACGAACCTGGGCTCTACATTTTCTATGTTCGACCAGACACGTTCCTTTATCATTTTCCTCGGTTTGCTTTCTATATCGGAATTTCCAATGAACGAGGATCGAATCGTCCTCTACGTGAAAGACTAAAAGATTATTTGCCCTCGCGCGTCAAATCAAAGAAGAAGCGAGACAATATCGACCAGATGCTCCAAATGTATTACGGGGTGCTATGGGTTGCTTATGCTATAGCATCTCATCCGAGCCAAGAACTCATGGAGGTAGAGACAAAACTTCACGGCTTCATTTACCCATGTTACGCGCGCCGCGACTACCCAGCGGATATCAAAACCCAGCAAAAGAGGTTTGGTGTAATATGAGCATACGGTGGCACGTTGCCTGTCTTCGTGGCGTTATTGGGGATTGGGTCTTTTATCCTGCTCTCCTCAGGGCTGAGCAAATTTCCAATTACATCATGAGCTCGAAAGACATTCGAGAGGCGAAGGCATTGGACGACTATCTGCAGCGGGACCTGAAGCCGCGCGTAAAAAAAATTGTGAGATACTTAAAAACACATGATACGCGATTCTTTGGTTCCATCATTCTTGGTGTCTTCGATGCCCTTCCAAATTGGATTGAGTTCAACTTGTCAGGAATTGCAGAAAAACACGGCCTTTCGGAGATTGGCGATGCTGAAGATTCATTGGGATTAATGGAATTTCATGGCAATGAGAAAATGTTTGCCATCGACGGTCAACACCGTGTGGAAGCCATCAAACAGGCCTTTGCCAACTTCTCCGAGAGAATACAAGATGATCAGTATCCGGTGATATTCGTGGCTCACGTGGATGACAAGCCTGGCAAGGTACGAACACGCCGCTTGTTCAGTGACATTAACATGAATGCTGTAGCTGTATCGGGAGGCGATAGAGTTGTAATCAATGAGGATGAAATCTGTGCGATTGTCACTCGTCGGATATACGCAGAATATCCGTCATTCAATGGGGGCGAAGAAATCGCAGTTACTGAAAAGAAAGAGCACTTGGCGAAAGATGGCAGAGACCGATTTACCAGCCTGTTGGCGGTACATACTGTATGTCAGCGACTAAAGAAGCTGTTTCGAAAACCAGGGGGTACTCTCGAATATGCGACTGAGAACGTGACCAACTTTCAAACAATCGTTGCTAGTTTCTTTGACTTCGCCATTGAAAACGAGCCGACGTTAAAGCGCTATTTTCGTCAGCGTGAGACCACCCCACAGGCTGAGCGAACTAACAATCGCAATCTCTTTTTCCGTCCGGTCGGTTTGGAACTACTTGCTCGTCTATATGTTCATTTCCACCGGCGACAGCGATTGCCGGTTCTGGCCTACGGTCTGACTAATCTAAAATTTGAGAATCCTAACGGAGTGCTGGACGGAATTCTTTGGAATTCCGGAAATATTGACGCTTCTGTAAAAGCTCGGAACGCAGCCTTCCAGTTTTGTCTCTACTTATTGCACGAGCTAGAGGTCGCTGAAGAGAGTTCTTTAGTGCCTTTAATGCGCGAAGTGACCAAAAATCCTAATTACAATTTACCGCAAAAACCTCCGCCGCCACCACACGCTTAGTTTGGCCTAGCTTCTCAGCGCTCTCGTTACCCGCTGGATCGCTGCAAGCGCTAAGTGAATATCTTCCGCTGAGTTGCTGTCTGAGAGCGAAAACCGAATCATCTGCTGCGAGGAGGCGGAGTTGGGCTTCATTGCTTTCACTACATGTGAAGGTTCATCCGAATCAGCGAGACAGGCGGACCCGGAAGAGGCGCATACACCTTCCTTGTCGAGCAGGATTAGTAGCGCTTCGGATTCGATACCGTGAAAGGTGATATTGGTCGTGTTGGCAAGACGTACTGTCTGGTGGCCGTTCAATTCTGTGTTCGAAATAGACTTGAGGATGCCGTCTTCGAGCGCATCTCGTAGCGGTCGCACCTTCTTTTCGTAATCCACTAAATGTTTACAGGCCATTTCAGCGGCTTTGCCGATACCAACAATGAGCGGAACGCTCTCGGTACCGCCACGTAGGTTGCGTTCTTGATGGCCGCCATACACGTATGGTGACACTGGCGTTTTGCGCCTGAAGTAAAGCGCGCCGATGCCTTTCGGTGCATGAAACTTGTGTCCGGTTAAAGATAGATAGCTGATCGAGACGTTTCGAAGGTTAACATCGACCTTGCCGGCTGCCTGCACAGCGTCGCAGTGATAAAAGACGCCGCGTGATTGACAAATTTCAGCAATCTCTTTTACAGGAAAAAGCACGCCGGTCTCGTTGTTAGCCCACATCAGGGACACAATCGCGGTCTCATCCGTGATGGCGTTTTCCAAGTCAGCGAGTTTTAGCGACCCTTCTCTATCCACGGGCAGACACGTAACGCGGTATCCTTCCGTCTCCAGTGCCATGCAATAGTTCAGAACGGAGGAGTGCTCCACCGTCGACGTAATGATGTGCCGTTTGTTGGGATTGGCTTTCAACGCCGCATGAATGGCGGCGTTGTTGCTCTCGGTAGCGCATGAAGTGAAGATCACCTCCATAGGATGCGCATCGATTAGGTTTGCTACTTGCTCGCGCGCTGTTTCAATGGCCGTTTTTATCTTGTAACCGAATTTGTAGGTGCTGGACGGATTACCCCAATCCTCGGTGAAGTACGGCAGCATAGCGTCCAGAACTTCTTGAAGCACCGGCGTCGTTGCGTTGTAGTCGAGGTAGATCACTCCGAATCACAATCCCTTTTGAGGTTGGGGTCTAGGATATTTGCTTTGACACTAACAAATGGACTATGCAATTAGAGGTTACCATTGTCAAATTTTTAATGACCGGACTTTGAGCCAAGGAGGCAAGGTGCACGCGCTTGTCGTTAAGGCTGGTTGTCGCGAGTGACGGAGCAATGGTATAAGCTCCCTCACAAAGCCCTCGGTCGGTGGAAGTACAGCGCATAACAAAAATGTAATGACGGAAAGACAAATTACCTCGTTTCAGGAATTTCACAAGGTGGTCAAAAGTCATCATAAAGAATGGTGGCGTTGGTATTACCGGGGTCATAACCGTTCGGAATACAGATTAATTCCCAAAGTCGGTAGGGAACCATTCGTTACGAAAGTGGCCAACGACCGAGTCATGTTTGCAAAATGGAAGCGGTATGCAGTGGCATACGTAACCGCTCCCCCACGTGAACTCTCTGAGTGGGATTGGCTTGCAATTGCGCAACACCATGGATTAGCGACACGTCTACTCGATTGGACATTCAATCCGTTAGCGGCAGCTTTTTTTGCTCTTGTTTCGAGCAGTAATCAGGTTGACAGCACCGTAGAATCAGTCGTTTACGCCCATTATTCGCCAACGGAATTCGTTGACGTAATAAGAAAACACGATCCGTTCGCCCGCGCAGGTATCTACCGCGTTGCGCCAAGCTCCGTCGCGCCACGCATTGGACGTCAAGGGGGCATCTTTACTGTTCATGGTCCGCCGACTCGGGACCTTCAAGAATGTCTCCCAAGAAGGGACAAATTGGAGAAAATTATCATTGAGCCCTCTTGCAAAAAAGAGTTCGCCATTCAGTTGTCGCACTACGGCGTCAACCGGTTGTCGATGTTTCCGGATCTCGATGGTCTCTCAGCGCACATAAATTGGTCATTCACAAATCTGCCCTATGGGTAAGTCATTGTGTGTGACGATCCTACAAGCAAATATTACGAGCTGAAGGCAGCCACGTATGCCGGGGAGACCCTGCCGCTTCGTCTTGACGACCTTTGGACGGCATTGTCGAAGCTGCTTGGGCCGGGTGCGTGCGTCCTGGACCTTGGATGTGGTGCGGGTCGCGATTTAAAGGAACTGGCACGTCGAGGTTTTTGGGTCATCGGTTTAGACTCTTCTGCACCATTGTCCGAAATCGCGCGACAATATTCCGGTCAAGAAGTGTGGGTAGGTGACATACGTACTTTCGATTTTGGAATAAAAAAATTCGATGGGATTTGGGCTGTCGCATCGTTGCTGCATATTCCGCGAAATCAGGTTTCAGGTGTGCTTGACAAACTCTACGAGGCACTTCGTTCTAGCGGTATATTACTCACTTCCATGAAGAAGGGTGCAGGAAACGAAACCGCCCCGGATGGTCGGCACTTCGAGTTCTATCAACCAAAAGAGTGGGAATTGATGTTAAGCACAGCTGGCTTTGAACTTGAAGGGCGTCAAGAGTCGACCGTGAAACATCAAAGCAGTTCGGGCGACGTGCGCCAGATAGATTGGTTTGTTACCGTTGGTCGCAAAAAGCCATAGGTGGCTAGGAAAAAAAGGCTGAACCGCGACGAACTCTTGTCAGAGGCGATCTGGTTTTCCCTTGTTTGTGGGTGCCCTGCTAAGCGGTAATTTGACGAGTACCGAACAGTACTTGTGATCTCGATAGGTCCTCCGCAGTGGGCGGCCGAGATTGGTTCAGCGGTTATCAATCCGAGAAAGTTTTCAGACCAGGTACTGTGAGCAAATCGCTAGTCCAGAGCAATGTCAATGTCCTTCAGCGGTTTGGTGATGGGCTCTTCTTTGGTTTTTTTGAACAGCTCCTGAAACTTCGCCTCAAGCACTTTTGATTTATTTTTTCCGCCTCGGCGATCTGCCTGATATTTCCAACTTGGCCGGTAACGCCTCGTGATTGCATTTGTCCATTATTATGATTTGTCCACAAATCATGGACAAAATAAGTCCACATAAACACGCTGTGTTTTTAAATTCTGTCCAATATTGACTTTTGTCCATGAAACATGGACAATAGAAAAACATGGACACGACCGTTAAACTCCATAATAAGGATGTGCTCGACGCTGCAATAGCGGCCGCCCGACAGCTCGGTCTTACCGTAGACGTGCTGCAGCTAGAACCTCAACTTGGCCGTGCTAGAGCAGACGCGCTAATTCGTCTCCGACATGGGGATCAAGAAGTTTTATACGCCGCCGAGGTTAAACGAGGACTTCGTCCGCCAATGTTGGGAGCAGTGCTACACCAGTTAAAGCAGTTGGGGCGGCCTGCATTGCTTGTCACGGATTACGTGACGCCGCCGCTTGCAGATGCATTGAAAGAAAACGATATTGCCTTTCTCGACGCCGCAGGCAACGCTTATCTCAACCATCCGCCATTACTTGTGTGGATCAAGGGTCAAAAACTGAAAGAAACAGTAAGCGCGCAGGAAATGACGGGACGTACATTTAAGCCAAGCGGACTGCAAGTGCTTTTCCCTTTACTCTGCCACCCCGATTGGGCTGATCGTCCGTATCGCGAAATCGCTCAATTCGCCGGTGTGGCCCATGGTACCGTCGGCTGGGTGCTGGCAGAGCTACCAAAATTAGGTTTCATGGCTGACGTCGGCGGAAAACGCCGCCTGCTCCAACCCGAGCGATTACTTCAACAGTGGGTCGAGGCTTATGCGCGCACTTTAAGACCCAAGTTGTTGATCGGTCGCTTTCGTGCAGATTTGCTGGATTGGTATAAGACGGTAGATCCACGCAAGTACGGTTTCGTTTTAGGAGGCGAGGCTGCGGCTGCAAGGTTAACACATCATATACGTCCGGCCATGATTACGCTTTATGGTGAAAAGGTTGAACCGCGTTTCCTGCTCGACCAGCGGCTTCGGCCTGACCCCCACGGCAATGTCGAGATTCGCAAGCGCTTCTGGAAGTTCGATAACGAGGATCCAATGGTGACCCCCCGCCCGTTGATCTATGCGGATCTTTTGGTGACCGGAGACGCACGTTGTCTGGAGACCGCTAAGCTTCTTTATGATGAAATCCTCCATCGATTTGGCCGCTAACTATGACCTCACATTTTTGGCGGAGTTAGTGGCAGACTTGCGCGCTGCAGCCCCTAACTGGGAACCGCTCGTTATTGGAGCGATGGCGCGAGACTTACTGCTTCACTACACACATAAGATTCCAGTAGGTCGTGCTACTGAAGATATCGACTTGGCATTTGCAGTAACCGATTGGGAAAACTTCAACGCGCTGCGGACCGCCATGCTCTTGTCGGCTCTCTTTGAACCGCACAAATCATTTGCTCACAGACTTTCTCATCGACAGCGTTACTGGGTAGACTTGATTCCGTTTGGTGGATTAGAGCGGCAGGATGGGTCCATCGCGTGGCCACCACGAGGCGAACAAGTGATGACCGTCATTGGCTATCGTGAGGCACTCGCCTCGGCTATCAATGTCATGCTACCGCAAGGCCAGCGCGTCCTTGTTGTATCGTTGCCAATGCTCGCCGTGCTAAAGGTGTTTGCGTGGTCTGAGCGACACTTGGTCGCGCCGCGAAAAGATGCCGCCGATTTGGTTTTGATCATCAAAAGCTATCTCGATGCAGGACAGTATGATCGCTTGTATGATGATGCGCCTCATCTGTTGGAGCATGACGACTTTGACTACGAGCGGGCGGGAGCTTGGCTTGCCGGGCGAGACGCCGCTAGAACGATCGACACGTACGGTTCTGACCCTGCAAATTTGCATCAACTGATTTCAACTATCGTCACCCGGGAAGTCGACCCGGAAGGAGCCCTAAGGCTAGTGGGGGAAGTCGGCGGACCTGAAGCCGAAAATGTGCGCCGTCTTCTCGCGGCTTTTCTCAGCGGCTTTAACGGTGAACAGACACCCTAGGTTTCTAATGTCTTCGTAGAGATTTCGTTCAAACGTAAATTCGCGCCTAACCGAAGCGATAGTGTCAGTCCAAATCGATATCTTTGATCGGCTTGGTGATCGGCTCTTCTTTGGCTTTTTTGAATAGCTCCTGAAACTTCGTCTCAAGCACTTTTGATTTATTTTTTTCCGCCTCGGCGATCTGCCTGATATTTCTCATCGCGGCGCATCGCCTCCTCCTGAACGCGTGATTTCTTTGATTGCGGCAGCTCTCCATAACTTACGGGAATTGACTGTAAACCAGCGATCAAATAACCTAGTTGCAGACGGAGAAGGAAACACGGGCCATGAGGGCCGGCAGCGTAAGACCTCTTCTTTGGACGAGGCGAAGATTAAGAAGCTAAGGCGCCTGTTGAAAACCAAAACTGAAACCGAGGTATTGCAGAAAGCTGTTCACATGGTTCTATTCCAGACAGTGGCCGCTAAGGCATGGCTGGAGAAAGCCGGAGCGGGCGGAGTGAAAAATGGCTATGGTTGAGGGCATAGAAGATGACAAGTACCCGACGCGGCTTACTTGTTTGCCATCGGACGGCCTTTCCCGGTAATTTGGTTTCGTGTTGCTGCCCAATGGTGAAAGCGCCGTCGTCGATATTCGTAAGTTGCGTGACTATTGCCTTAATCCGGATAGTCCAAGAGGTAGTCGTAAAGCCCGCGTGTTTAAGGCCGCGCTTGGCATGACCAGGGCGGACGCGTCAACGCTTCGAGGAACACTCCTGGAAGTCGCCTTGACACAACCTGCACGAACCGGTGAGCGTGATCGTTTTGGCCAGCGTTACACGATAGATTTCGAGATGCACAAGGGGCATAAAAGGGCCTTTGTGCGCAGTGGTTGGATTATCTTGCGTAACGAGACCACGCCGCGCCTGACCACTTGTTACGTAACGAAAAGGAAAAGGCAATGACAAAGCGAAAGATTAAGCTTCTTAGCGCCGTGGCGTTGGTTGAGGACTTGCCCGGACGCAAACTCAAGCGCGGTGAAGTGGGTACAGTGGTTGAAGTGCTCGCGCCAAATGTTTACGAGGTGGAGTTTTGTGACGAAGAGGGACAGACTTATGCAGAGCTAGCTTTGCGGGGCGACCAGTTGATACTACTGCATAACCAGGGTGAATCACTTAGGATCGTTGCGTGACAAGGCTTTTAATCCAAATCAATGTCTTTGATCGGTTTAGTGATGGGCTCTTCTTTGGCTTTTTTGAACAGTTCCTGAAACTTCGCCTCGAGCACTTTGGATTTATTTTTTTCCGCCTCTGCGATCTGTTGATACTTCTCGTCGCGGCGGTTCGCTTCCTGTTGCAGATGTTTTCCGACATCCTTCAATTGCGCCACGATTTGCGGCTTGGCGGGAAGCTTGTGATCCAAGACAGCAGGGAGGGACGGATCGATTGTTAAGATAGCATCGCAGCAGGGACAAGCGACGTGGATTGTTTTCGGTGCTTCGTCAGACATCGTAGCCTCCTATCTTTTGAACGAGTTGAGCAAATACGGATAGTTCCAGACGTTCCAATTGTTCCAATCGTTCAATAAGTTTAAACTCGTTCAATTCGGCCCCTTTCTCACTGTTCCGGCGCGCGCTTATCCGCGCAACTCTATCTGCTCGCCGTCCGGGCCGCCGAAGACAACGCGGCGCCAACCCTTTTCGCGGGGTTCGCGAGCGGCGGTATCGTGCGGCGCGCGCACCAATGGTACCCCCTCGCTTTGCAGCTGGCTCACCGTATCGTCGAACTTGTCGGTCTCCAGGCAAAAATGAAAGCCCAGCATCGCGCCGTCGGACCTGTGAGTAAGCTCCAACACAGTATCGCCAAGCTTGAGATAGGCGATCTGCAATCCGCCGCTACCAGCGTGCTGAAAATATTTTTTGAAGCCAAAGTGTCTTTCGTAAAAAGCAACCGAGCGTTCCAAATCCTTCACGTGGATAGCGACATGGTCGATGCGTTTGAACATATTTCATCTCCCGCCGGGAAAATAGAAAAGCATAGGCTCCGAAGAGCCGCTTTTGCAAGCCACCGGATACCAAGTGAAAAAAACCGGGGAGGAGAGTAAAATAACTGCGCAAAGCTCAAGCCTATGCCCATCTATCGACTCATCGAAGATCTGGTTTTTCCTCCGTCAGAGTACGCCGATCCGAGCGGTCTTCTCGCTGTCGGCGGAGATCTTTCGAGCGAAAGATTGTTGGAAGCTTACCGCGTGGGAATTTTTCCCTGGTACTCGGACGACCAACCGATTCTCTGGTGGTCGCCGGACCCGCGTTTTCTTTTAGATCTCGATGAATTCCGCGTTTCTCGGAGTTTGCGCAAAACGTTAACTAAAAAAACCTTCAGGATCTCCCTCGATCGCGCTTTCGAAGAAGTGATCCAGGCCTGCGCGTCGGTAGCGCGACGCGGCCAGAACGGCACCTGGATCACGGAGGAAATGCAGCAAGCTTATATTCGGCTTCACGGTCTTGGATATGCCCATTCCGTGGAGACGTGGTTTCAAGATCAACTCGTCGGCGGACTTTACGGGATTTCTCTAGGGAAGGCTTTCTTTGGCGAGTCGATGTTTCACTTTAAGGCCGACGCGTCGAAAGTGGCGCTGGCCGCGCTCGTGCGGCAGCTAAAACAGTGGGAGTTTCATTTTATCGATGCTCAAATGACTACTGAACATCTGACTCGTCTCGGTGCTAAAGAAACGCCAAGACGAGTATTTCTCAAACGCTTGCAAAGCGCGCTACGCTTTCCCACCAAGCGCGGCAAGTGGCGCATCAAGGATCCAGTGGACTAACGGCGGGGCTCGCGGGTTTATTGACCCGGCGCTGCGCCTGCCCCTTCGACCTTGTGAAGAAGCCGCTCAAGCGATCTTTCCGATGGAAACTCCAGGGTTAAGAGCAGCCAACTCACGACCGAGAGCAGATACAGATCCGGCGGGTAAGGACCGGCCAGACCGAGTATTAATCCATAAACCGCGATCGCTTCAATAATGGCGAAAAGAACAGTCTTGCGCGTGACATAAGTGGAAACTACGGCAGCGGCGCGTTCCTCCATCGGCCCTTTATGTCCTTCCAGGGCGCGTAGGAGTTTGGTTGATTTGGCTTCGGCTAAAACCGCTTCAGCAGACAGATAGCGCTTTTTCCAATAGACATAGTAGCCGAAATCGACAAGCGCGAGGATCCACAGTCCGATCTTCACGCTTTCGGCCTGTGAGAAACCGCGCGCGAACCTAGGAGTGGCCAAGACGTTGCGAGCGATCACGATATAAAGGACGATCGCGATCATAAAGCAGCTCCAAAGAATAACGGCTGCACCGCGTTGATCGGTCAAAAGCTTGCGAAACTCGGGACGAATCATCACGCCTCCTGCCTCTAACCTTGCTTATCACATTCGTCATCTGCCTGTCTCGCGGCTCGGGCAAATGGCTCTTGGCATTACACTGCCTGTAAGGTATCGCAGCTGGCGAATTTTCGGCGACGGTTCCTCAACGGTGCTGTATTCGACCAACACTTTTCTCACCACGAAGCACACGAAGGCCACGAAGGATTCGGGAATTTTATGATTCTAAACTTCGTGATCTTCGTGACCTTCGTGGTAGAGATTGGCTTCTCTCTTTTGGTTGCGGCTCTGCCGCGCTGGGCAGTGTTGTTGTGCGCGAGCGCCGATGGTATACGGGCTGAAGTAGCTCGACCCGTAGGAGGCGGAAATGGCTGAGTTCGATATAGTCATTCACGGCGGCAGGCTGGTTGATGGAACCGGTAACCCCTGGTTTTACGCCGATGTCGGGATAAAAGACGGCAAAATCGCGAGCATTGGAAAAATCAATCCGAATGCGGGCGAGCGCGCGATATCCGCAAAGAGTCGAGTCGTTTCGCCCGGCTATATCGATATGCATACGCACAGCGACCAGCCTTTGGTCGCTGACGGTAATGCCGAGAGTAAAGTGCGCCAAGGAGTGACGCTGGATATTATCGGCGAGAGCCAAACCGTGGCGCCGCTCGAAGGCGCGGTGTTGGAGGAATACAGATTAGAACACCGCAAACGCAACGGGATAGAGACCAACTGGAGCGACTTCACCGGTTATTTTAATACCGTTAGCAAAGGCGGCATTTCGATCAATGTCGCGTCCGGTGTCTCGCCGCAGCAGGTGAAACGGGTGGTGGTGGGATTTCATGAACGGCCCGCGAGCGCCGTCGAGCAGGAAAAGATGAATTGCCTGGTAGCCCAGGCCATGGAACAGGGCGCGCTCGGGCTTACTGCCGCCTGGCACGCGAAAGGGCCCGAGTATCCCAACGAAGTCGTCGAAATGGCAAAGGTGGCGCGGCGCTACGGCGGCTATTACGGAGTCCATATGGGCAGCGAAGGTTTTGACATCATGGAGGAGTTGGCGAAAACCTTGCGCATCGCCAGAGAGGCGGCGATTCCGGTGCATATTTACCATCTAAAGATGCGCGCCAAGAGTAACTGGGGCCGAGTGCGCCAGGTGATCGAACAAATCCAAGAAGCTCGGCGCGAAGGGCTTGAGATTACGGCCAATCAATATCCGTATACCGCCATGCAGCATCCCTGGCGCCGGCTATTTCCCCGCTGGGTTCAGGACGCTCCGCTCAATGAAACGCTTGCGCAGTTTAAAAGCAGCGCATTTCGCCAACGGGTGCTCGACGATCCAGAGTTCGATCAATACGTCAACGAACATGGCGGTTGGGAAGGCGTCGTCGCCGCGCGCCTTGATAACGAAAGTCTTAAGCCTTTCGAAGGCAAGACTATCGCCGAAATCGCGAAAATCCGCGGACAGGATCCGATCAGCGCGTGTTTTGATTTGATCTATGAAGAAGGTGCCTTTATTCACGGCGTTCATCACACGATGAACGAAGAAGATGTCAAAACCGTGATGAAAGTGCCCTGGATCTCGATCGGCTCCGACGGCAGTGCATTGAATTTAAAATATCCCGGCAAACCGCATCCACGCAGTTTCGGAACTAATCCGCGCGTCCTGGGAAAATACACCCGAGACGAAAAGGTCCTCAAGCTCGAAGATGCGGTGCGCAAGATGACATCGCTGCCAGCGCAAGTTCTCGGTCTCAAAGACAGAGGAATTCTTAAAGAGGGCTATTGGGCGGATGTCGTGGTGTTTGATCCGGACACGGTGGCAGACATGGCGACTTACGAAAATCCGAAGCAGTATCCGAAAGGGATCGCCTATGTGTTGGTCAATGGTGCCGTAGTGATTGACAACGGCCATCACACCGGCGCGCGACCGGGGAGAGTGGTGTATGGTCCGGGTAAACGAACTCAATCGGACCTTACCGAGTGATACGTTGACACTGATTTTTAGATTGGGTAGCGTCACCTACGTCGATAGCAGAACGCAGGTTGTTTGCACTGGAGTGAATCGCAATTATGGATATGCCTAAACCGCTGAAAAGCGGCAAAGTCAAAGTCGATGATGTTAACCTTTATTACGAGCTGTACGGCGAGGGCGATCCGCTGGTTCTCGTCGCGGGCACAGGCATAAGCCTCGCTCCTTGGCGCGTTTTTCAGGTACCTGAGTTTTCAAAACATTATCAGGTGCTGACTTATGATCATCGCGGGCTAGGAAGAAGCGACAAGCCTGATGTGCCTTACTCCACTCGTTTGTTTGCGCGGGATTGTGCGGGGTTAATGGATGCGCTCGGAATCAGAAAGGCGCACATTATGGGCCACTCGATGGGCGGCCGGGTAGCGCAATGGGTGGCGCTCGACTATCCGGAAAAGGTCCGCAGCCTGGTCTTATCGGGAACCGGCTCGGGTAAGTACAGTGACCAATTGGAAGATTATCCACGCGGCGTGCCGATGGATGCGGCTTTGGAGATGATTGAGAAGGGATACGAAAAATACCAGCACGATCACTGGGGCCCCGGATTCATGTTCAGCGATGGGTTTGTCAAAGACCATCCCGAGGTGGTTAAGCAATTTCAGGATCTCATTGTCGATGAGGTGCCGCCGCTCAAATGTTACCTGCGTCATGTGGTTGCGCGGCAATGTCACGAGACGACGGATATAGTCCACAAGATCACCGCGCCGACGCTGGTGATCGTCGGCAGCAAGGATATCCATGAGGGAGGAACAGGCAATCACGTGGAATCTTCCGAAGCCCTGGCGCGTCAGATCGCCAATGCCGAGTTGGTCTTAGTCGAAGGCGGCAGACACGGCTACCTGCGCGAGATGCCGGAAAAAGGCCACCCGCCGATCCTCGAGTTTTTGTGTCGCCACTGAGTCTCTAAAAGATAAATCCTGTTCAAGAGTAAACCATGAAGAAACAAGAAATTATCGATAAGCATCAAAAATATCTTTTTTCCTGCGTTGCCACTTATTATGACGAGCCTTTAGTCGTAGATCATGCCAAAGGCAGCTTCGTTTATGATATCGACGGCAAAGAATACCTGGATTTTTTTGGCGGCATTCTGACCATCAGCGTGGGACATTGCAATGAGACGGTGACGAAGGCCATCGATGAGCAGACCCACAAACTCCAGCATGCCTCGACGCTTTACCCCAACGCGCCGCATGTCCAGCTGGCGGAAAAATTAGCGCAGTTAACCCCCGGTCGCTTGCAAAAATCGTTTTTCACAAACAGCGGCACCGAAGCGAACGAGACCGCGGTGATGATCGCGCAGCTCTATACCAAGTCTCAGGACGTGATCGCGCTGCGTCACAGCTACAGCGGTCGCTCTTACCTGGCCCTCAGCCTGACGGGCAATGCCTACTGGCGGGTTGCGCCGACTACGGTGCCGGGCATTCATCATATTCCCAACGCTTACTGTTATCGCTGTCCGTTTGGCCTCACCTATCCCAGCTGCGACTTAAAATGCGCCAAGGACCTTGAAGAGGCGATCCAGACAGAAACTTCGGGGCGCGTCGCCGCACTGATCGCGGAGCCGATTCAAGGCGTCGGCGGCTATGTCACGCCGCCCAAGGAATATTTCAAAGAGATCACTGCCATACTGCGCAAATACGGCGGCCTCTTCATTTGTGACGAGGTTCAAACCGGCTGGGGCCGCACCGGCGGGAAAATGTTCGGCATCGAGCAATGGGACGTGGAGCCCGACATCATGACTTTCGCCAAAGGCATGGCCAACGGCGTACCGATCGGCGCCACCATCGCGACGCCGGAGGTCGCCGATAGCCTGAAGGGCCTGACCATCTCAACTTTCGGCGGCAATCCCGTAACTGCGACCGCCGCGCTGGCGACGATTCAGGTGATCGAAGAGGAAAACTTGGTCGAGAACGCGCGGGTGATGGGCCAGCGTTTGCGAGACGGGCTCGAGGCGCTGCAACAAAAGTACCCGCTGATCGGCGATGTCCGGGGCATGGGGCTTATGCAAGCGATGGAGCTTGTCGGCGAAAACAAAAAGCCGGACGCGGAGGCTTTGAAGCGTTTGTTCGAGACGACAAAAAGCCACGGACTACTGATCGGCAAAGGCGGGCTCATGGGCAACGTCGTGCGCATCGCGCCACCGCTGAACGTGACCAAGGACCAGGTCGACCATGCGCTCAAGGTCTTGGATCAATCTTTTGCCCAAATGGGTCAGTGAGGTCGGAATCTCTATTTATAGTTTCTAGAGCATTCCCTCCTTGACTCCTGTGACAGATGACAAAACTTGCCCGTCGGATCATTGGCGCCATCCCCGTTCTTTTCGGAATTTCGTTCATAGTTTTCTTGTTGCTGCATCTTGCGCCGGGAGATCCCGTTCTCCTGCTCTTGGGCGATAACGCGACCAGCGCCGAGGTTGAGCGGGTGCGCCACGAGTGGGGTCTGGACCAACCGCTCATGGTGCAGTACTGGCAATTCATCTCGCGCGCGTGCGTCGGCGACTTCGGCATGTCGCTCAAGTTCGGCGAACCCGTAATCAAACTCGTATTCGAACGGCTGCCGGCCACTGTCGAACTGGCCCTCGTCAGTTTGACCGTGGCGATTTTGATTGCCATCCCGATCGGCATCTATTCGGCGATCCACCGCGACTCGCTGCTCGATCATGCGGGCACCGGCGTGGCGCTCATCGGCGTTTCGCTGCCGAATTTCTGGCTCGGCATCATGCTCATTTATTTCCTCGGCGGCCAATTGAACCTCCTCCCCGTGGCCGGACGCATCGAATACGGCATCGACATCAAGCCCATCACGAAACTTTACCTCCTGGATAGTTTGCTGACGGGAAACTTCGAAGCCTTCTGGAGTGTGCTCAAACACCTTCTCATGCCGGCGGTGACGCTCGGAACGGCTCTCGCGGGGATCGTGACACGGATTACCCGGTCAAGCATACTTGAGGTTATGCGCCAGGACTACGTGATGACCGCGCGGGCGAAGGGACTGAGTGAACGGGTGGTCATCTGGCGCCACATTTTACGCAACGCCCTGATTACGGTCATTACGATACTCGGATTGCAACTGGGCGCGCTGCTCAGCGGATCGGTCATTACCGAAACGGTCTTTTCCTATCCGGGAATCGGAGATCTGCTGATACAGTCGATTTCGGTTCGCGATTATCGGCTTACGCAAGTTTTGATCCTCTTTTTTGGCGCCAGTTATTTTGTCGTTAATTTGTTGGTCGATATTGTTTACACGTTCGTGGACCCACGGATAAAATTCTGATGCTCAGATTGCGCCATTTAAAACTCTTGTTCGGCGGCTTTATTCTGGCGCTCTTGATCGTCTGTGGGGTGGCGGCTCCATGGCTTGCGCCTTTCGATCCGCAGGAGCAGCGGCTTGAAGCGCGCTTGCAGGCGCCTTCGTGGATAGGCGGGAATGCCAGTTCAAATTGGTTGGGCACCGACAATCTCGGCCGTGACATCTTGAGCCGAATCGTATACGGTTCGCGCATTTCCCTGCTGGTGGGCGCGACCACGGTCCTCCTGGCCGGTCTCATCGGCTGCTCTTTAGGGGCGATTGCCGGTTATTTCGGCAAGGGAGCGGACGAGGTCGTCGGCAAGATCACGGAAATTTTTTTGGCCTTTCCTTTCTTGATCCTTTCCATCGCGTTGATGGCCTTTCTCGGACAGGGAGTGGTCAATATTATTTTGGCTCTCATGATGACTCGTTGGGTCCAGTACTGCCGTGTCGTGCGCGGCGAAGTTCTATCGCTCAAAGAGCGGGATTTCATTACCGCGGCCAAGGCCCTCGGCGGCAAGGACTTCTATATTTTGGTGCGTCACGTCGTTCCCAATACCCTTGCCAGCGTCACGGTTGTCGCCACTTTCGCTATGGCCGTTGTCATTATCGCTGAGGCGAGTTTGAGTTTTCTCGGACTCGGCGTGCCGGTAAGCATTCCGACGTGGGGATCGATGTTGAGTGAGGGACGAAGCTATATGAACCGCGCACCTTGGCTCACGATATTTCCCGGGCTGGCGATTTTTATTACGGTCTTCGGAATTAATCTTTTGGGCGACGGGCTGAGGGATGTTCTCGACCCGAAGTTGCGCCGACAGGTGTAACTTGATGATCATCGGTAGGAGGAGTTTATGAAAAAAAATAGCGGTTTGAGTCGGCGCGACTTTATCAAAACGGGTGTGGCGGCGGGTGTGGGAGCGGTGGTCGGATCTTACCTCGCGCGCGAGAGCTGGGCTGCCTCAAAGGAGCGATTGATAATCTACAATTCCAGCGTCACCGACACGCTTAACCCCTACGACCACAGCTCCAGTCCGATCTACGGCATGTGGCAACACATCATGGAACCTCTGGTCGAGTACGACTACAAAAAGAAAGAATATGTCGGAATCCTCGCCGAGTCCTGGGAATTTCAAGGCAAGCGATGGGTTTTCGTTTTGAGGAAGGGGGTCAAGTTTCACAACGGCGCTCCGCTAACCTCTAAGGATGTCGTCTTCTCTATCAACCGAATGAAGACCGATAAAATGAGCCTGCAAGCAGAGAATTTTAAAGATGTGGCGGAGATGCAGACGCTTGACGACCAGACGGTCATTTTTATCACGAAACAGCCCAACGCGATTTTTCTCGACCGTCTGATCAATCGCTTTATTCTCAGCAAAGCGGCGGCGGATAAGTACGGCGATCAGATGGACCAGAATGCCGTCGGTACCGGCGCTTACAAGTTCGTCAGTTTTCAAAGAGGCGGCAATTTCGTGGTCACGCGGAACGACGCTTACTGGGGGAGCAAGCCGCAGATCAAGGAAATTATTTTTCGCAAAGTCACAGAAGAGGCCGCGCGCGTAGCGGCGCTGGAGGCCGGGCAGGCGGATTTGATCAACAATGTTCCGGTGCACGAGGTCGCGCGCTTGCAGCGCCATGCGCGCGTCAGAGTCGAGCAGGTCGAAGGGTTGAGAACTTTTTTTCTCGCGCTCAATCCCGCCTTCAAGCCATTTGACAATAAACTGGTTCGCCAAGCGGTCAACTACGCTGTCGATGCGCCGGCGATCATAAAGAACATATTCGACGGTATCGGCTTCGTTCTCAATGGACCGGTCGGGCCCAACGTCATCGGCGGCGATCCCAAATCTAAGCGCTATCCTTACGACCCCAAAAAGGCGAGGGAGTTGTTGGCCCAGGCCGGCTATGCCAACGGTTGCGACGTGCAACTCTATTTTTCACCCGGGCGGTACCCGAAGGACAAAGAAGTCTGTCAGGTGGTTGCTGCGCAAATGGTGAAAAGTGGTTTTCGCGTGGAACTCATTTCTCAGGAATGGGCAATTTTTTGGGACAAGACAGGAATCAATGGCGGCAAGCTGCCTTTCTATTATATTGGCCGCGGATCATTGACGGACGCCGATACGCTCTATGATCAATATTTTCGCACCGGCACGACCAAACGGCTGGCCTATAGCAATCCGGAGTTCGATAAATTGATCGAAGAGGAGCAGCAAACGCCGGACTACAAAAAGCGTATCGCCTTGCTGCAACAGGCAGGGAAAATTCTTATGGAAGATGTGCCTCTCGTTCCGCTTTACAATCTCGCCGATCTGTACGGCGTGGCTAAAAATGTGATATGGAAGGCACGGCCGGACGAGAAGATCTTCGCCTGGAATATCAAGGTCGGTTAACGTCACGGGACCGCCAGCCATCGGAGAGAAAGCGGTCTAGATCCATCGGGAGGTTGCAATGAATTCCCAAGGCAACGGTGTCAAGCGCAGGGACTTTTTGAAATTTGCCACTTTAGCCGGTTTAGCGAGTGTCGCCTGGCCGGCGTTGAGCTTTGCAGCGACCAAAGAGCGGCTGACGATTCTTAGCAGCATCGGTTTGGATACGCTCAATCCGTATAACCATAGCTCCAGCCCGCAATACGGAATTTGGCAGCACATGATTGAGCCGCTGGTGGAGGTCAATTACAAGCGCAAAGAATATTACGGGGTGCTGGCCCAATCGTGGGAATTCCAAGGGAAAAAATGGGTGCTTCACCTGCGCAAGGGCATTCGGTTTCACGACGGCAGC
>JBGPIK010000076.1:0-20766 GCA_041484845.1 Binatia bacterium
CGCGGGAGGCGGCCACAAAAGCCAGCGAGATTCCGGTATTTCCGCTGGTCGGTTCGACTAATTCTTTGCCGCGAGTGAGTATTCCTCTCTTCTCCGCGTCCCAAATCATTGCGGCGCCGATTCGGCATTTAACCGAGTACGCAGGGTTCCTGCCTTCGATTTTCGCCAATACCGTTGCCGGCGCTCCGTCCGTTATCCGATTTAGTTTTACCAGCGGCGTCCGGCCGATAGAAAAAGAGTTGTCAGCAAAATATTTCGGCATGATTATCCCCTCTCAAATTTAAAATTTAGTTGCCCTAGCTGTTTTGATTTTGTTGGCGCTTGTCAGAAGCGGCTAAAGCGGCAATAGCCGGTCACCTTCTGCGACAAATGCTACAAGTACGACTAGCCCCGAAGCGCCGATTTGAAGCCAGCCTACTGGTAAGATGTAGATGTGTCAACCTTATCTCAAGTCAAAGCGATTCGCTTGACAGGCCGTCGACAATGTCCCTATTTTAGCGGTTGCCGCAACGATTCACGTAAAAATGGAGGAAAAAATGGCTCTTCATGTCAAACGCGAAGATGTGCCAGAACGCAAGCGGGTGCAATCCGGAGCAACCGGAGAGGGCTCTATGGTCGTGAGGAAGGCCTATGGCAATGAATGCAGTCTCATGATTGCTGTCAGAGCGCCCGGATACCACACCAAGCCGCATGCGCACCTATCCGAACAGATTAATTATGTGATGGAAGGAGAAATATGGTTCTTCGTTGAGGACAAAGGTTTCCATTGCAAGAAGGGTGATTTTCAACGGATTCCGGCCAATAAAATACACTGGGCATGGAACCATTCGGACAGCGATGCGACAGTGGCCGAAGCGCACGCGCCCGGACTCATTGGCGGTGGACTTAAGGACGCGGCGGTGGCCCTCTTTGACGAAGGGGAGGCGCCTGAGATTAGAGGTCCAGGCGCGAACGAATTCGTTCGTTACGACAGCGAAAACGCTGAAGCAAAATACTTCGGGAAATAGGTGCTCGCTTGTAAGCTTTCACCTTACGTTAAGTTTGCCTGTTGTTTGAACGGCTGTTGCAAAGGCGCCCCAAAAGGGTGCATATCTGAGATTATTGCATCTTTAGCACGCGCACCGGGAGGAATTTATGAAGACGAAGTCCGCGTTTTTTCTTGCCTCGCTGTCTTTCTGCATATGGGCGTTGACAACCCACGACGCCTCGCTTGCGCAGGAGATGTTCTTTAAAGGAAAACCGATACGCATTGTTGTCGGTCTGAGTACGGGCGGTGGCTATGACCGGGCCCAGCGACTGCTCGCCAAACATCTCGGCAAATACATACCCGGCAATCCGGACGTTCTGGTCCAAAACATGCCGGGCGCAGGATCTGTAAGCGCTGCAAATTATGTTTGGGGTGTCGTGAAGCCTGACGGGCTAACTCTCCTTGCGCCCCATAACAATGTTTATCTGAGCCAGCTCTCGGGCCAGAAAGAGGTCCAGTTTGATTTGCCCAAATTCCAATGGATTGGCTCGCTCGAGAATGACGACATGCTGCTCTTTGCTCGGGCCGACGCGCCTTTCAAGTCGATGACTGAGATTGTCAAAGCCAAAGAGTCGCCTAAGTGCGGGTCAACGGGCATTGGCAGTTCAGATTATGTGGTATCGAAGATTCTGAACGAAACCATTGGCGCAAAAATCGAACATGTCGTCGGATATCCGGGTAGCAGCGAGATTGCCCTTGCGCTCGAAAGAGGCGAGGTGCAATGCATGGGCCTCACAATCTCTACCTACTTTTCACGCGAGCCGTTTTTGAGTTGGCAGAAAACCAAGTTCACGCGCTTTCTCGCGCAGAGCGGGCACAAACGACAGGCGCGACTTTCCGACGCCCCGACGATCTACGAGCTAATGGATGAATTCAAGACTTCATTGACAAAACGCCGCGTTGCTGAAGCCATGCTCCTAGGGGGCGAGTGGGCGCGGTCTTTAATGGCGGCCCCGGCCACTCCGGCCGATCGTGTCGCTACGCTTCGCGCCGCTTTCGACAAGGCGGTTAAGGATCCGGAATTGCTGGCCGAAGCCAAAAAACTGAGAATCGACGTTACTCCGATGTCCGGAGAAAAGCTGCAGGCCATGATCAAAGAAGTGATGGTCCAACCGCCCGAGGTCATCGAGCAAATCAAGAAATTATTCGTTCAATAGAAGCCCCGTACAGTAAATTAATTGACAATCGACCGAATCGTCGTACGGGGCGACACGGAGTCTAACCATTCTCGGTTAAGCGTCGTCGCGCCGCGAGCGACGCCTCAGTTTGTGACATGAGTAAACCCTCTCGGTTTTTTCTGCCGCTCCTAGTCGTATTCGTTTTCTATTCTCTTGCCGGCGCCGCGGACAGGGTGCGCGTGGTCTATGGCAGTCTCGTCGCAGGTCACATGGTCATGTACGCTGCCAAGGAGTTTGGACTTTTTCAAAAATATGATCTGGATGCGGAGATCGTCGGACATATCCCCGGAGCGAAGGCCTTAGTGCCTTTGCTTTCCGGTGATGCTCAATTCATTCATGCCGCCGGTCCACCTTTCATTCTCGGCACATTGGGCGGCGCCGATGTGGTTATCTTTCTCAGCTTAGCGGAGACTTTACCTTATTACCTCCTGGTGCATAGGGACATCACCACTGCGGCGCAGCTCAAAGGAAAAAAGCTCGGCGTAACCACCTTCGGCTCGTCTTCGGATTTTTCTCTGCGTTTCGCCGTGAGAAAACTCGGGCTGGATCCGGAAAAGGATGTCAGCATTCTCGCCATCGGAGACACCGCCGCGCGGTCGGGCGCCCTGAGCACAGGCATCATCCAGGGAGGCGCTTATACGATCGGTGAGACGATTCTGCTGAAACGAATGGGGTATCGGGTGCTTTTGGATATGGCGGCCACAGGTCTGGAGTATCAACATACGGCCGTGGCGACGACGCGTACCTTCATCGGGCGGAACAGGCGGGCTGTCTTAAATTATGCCAAGTCGATTATTGACGCCGTCAGACAAATGAAGGAGCGCAAGGAAGATTCATTAAAAATATTGGCCAAGTATCTGCGCGTCGGTGACCGCGAGTATCTGGAAGCCCAATATCAGGAAAACGCTCATAAACTCTACTCCAAGAAGCCGTATCCAACGCTTGGCGGCGTGAAGACGATTTTGGACAGTCTCGCCGCCAAAGAGCCAAAAGCCCGGCAGGCGAAGCCGGAGCAATTTGTTGATCTAAGCATTGTTGAAGAACTGGATCGGTCCGGCTTTATCGATGGTCTTTATAGGTGACCCCTATGCTGTTTAACCGAGCGCGCGCACTGGCGCTGATGGAGAAATTCGCACTCGATGCATTGATCGCCGCGACTCGGGAAAACGTCACTTACTTGAGCGATTTCGCGCCGTGGGGGCAGGGCGTCCACAAGTATTTTCAGCGACCCAATTTTGTCATTTTCACGCGACGTACGGACGACCCTCCGACGCTGCTCATTTATCCCGGCGAGGCGACCTATGCTGCCTCCTACCCGTCATGGATCGAGGATGTCTGCATCTATGGCGCAGCGCGCTCGCCGCATTATCGTGGAACGGCGCCGATGTCTTCCGAGGAAGAAAGGTTTTCGTCGATATTGGACGTCGCCCGATTGAAGGGAAAAACTCCGGCCGAAGCATTGGTGAATATTCTGCGAGAGAAAGGGCTGCTCCGCGATCGCATCGGTATCGACCATGAGGGAATGTCCTCGGCGCTGAAGGAGGAGTTGCGCGGCTCAGTGCCGGAGGCAAAGTTTTTCGACGCCAGCGATCTGTTCCGTCTCGTTCGCATGATCAAAACAAGCGACGAAATTGAGCGCTTGAGAAAAGTTGCAGCGCTGAACGAAAGAGCCGTTCAGGCCATTTTTAAAAAAGCGCACAGTGGTTGCGACGAGGTCGAATTGGCTAGCGAATATTACTTGGAAATCGGCAAAGGGCGAGGTGTGGTGGAATGGTTTCACTTGGGATCGGGAAGGAGATCCGCGGCGATCTGTCCGCCGATCAGGAAAAAGTTAGCGGCAGGAGAGATGTTGCGCACCGATGCGGGTTGCATTCTGGAGTGCTATCATGCCGACACCTGCGGTACCGGAGTGATGGGGGAGCCGACGCCCAAGCAAGCGCGGATGTTTGCCGCAGGCAAAAGCGGTATCGCGGCGTGTTTGGATATTCTGCGGCCGGGCTGCAAGCCTTCCCACTTGGCGGATGCTCTAAGTCAGGGACTTCGCGAGGGTGGCGCCGCGGAACGAAAAAAAGATTTCGTCGGGCATACGATCGGCATTGAACCGCGGGAGTTCCCGTTTGAATTCGGTTCTCCGAAACTTCTGTCGAGCCCCTACCTGCCTGAGACCACGGATATCCCGCTGGAGGAGAACATGGTGATCAATATCGAGGTCGCGCTCGTCGAGCGCGGCTTCGGCGGGATTCAGATCGAGCATACCTTGGTCCTGTGCCGTGGCGGATATGAATTTATTATCCCGCAGGAACGAGATCTTTTACGTATCGGATAGCGCCCTTATCCATCGTTCAATCTCTTCGGGTTTGATTCCCCGCAGCTTGCTACGTAGTGAGCTATTCCAGACCTCTAAGAGTCCGTCATTCCCGAATGCTTCTATCGGGAATCCAGGCGAGACCGAACCTGGACCCCCGACCCATTCGACGTGGCTCAGGGTCGTGGTGAGCACAGTCGAACCACGATTAAAACATTCGGGGGTGACGCTGTTGGGATAAAATCTCACCGCTTTGTTCTGATACCCCGTCAGCTTGCTGCGGGGTAGTTCAATCTCTGTGGGTCGATTCCCCGTAACTTGCTGCGAGGTTATTCATTCATGGCCCAGAAGTGTTTTCTCTAGGGCGGTGACTTTGCGGGCGCGCCTTGCAACGCCTTTTGCATCGCGTCCATTTCGGAGCCAAAGGTGCGCCAGTCGCCTTTGCTCAACGCATCGAACGCCCGCCGGTAATGGTTAAGAGCCTCTGAACCGGCTGGTGGGGGGGGCAATTCCTTAGTGCGGGCGCCGGGCGATGGCGGCGATGTCGACGTGACGACGGTCGGCGGCTTCGACTCGGTCGTGGACAGGCTGGCGAGCAAAGCGTCAACATCCTGTCCCATGACCACTCGATCTCCGGCGGTGGCGATCAAACGCTTCAGTTCCGGCAACTGGCGACTTTCGGCACTGAGATAGAGGGGCTCGACGTACAGCAAAGTGTCATCGATGGGAATAGCCAAGAGATTGCCGCGGATGACGCGAGAGCCCGTCTGGTTCCAAAGAGAAAGCTGCTGGGAGATCGTCGTATCCTGATCTATACGAGCCTCGATCTGCGCCGGTCCGTAAATAAGCTTCTCCTTTGAAAAGGCAAACTCGATCACATTGCCGTAATTTGCACCGTCGCAACGCGCGGCCAACCACGCGATCATGTTGTCGCGATTATTGGGCACCATCGGCAGCATCAGGATGAATTCCTCATGGGCCTCGGCGGGTAATCGCATAATAGTGTAATACGGCTGCATGGTCACGTTTTGCGCGCGCTGGTTTTCTTTTGGGAAGCTCCACAGATCCTCTTTATTGTAGAAGACCTCCGGGTTTTTCATGTGATAGGTCCCGTACACCCCCGCTTGAATAATGAAAAAATCTTCCGGGTAACGGATGTGGCGGCGCAAGGACGGCGGCATCGAATCCATCGGCCGAAACAGGGACGGGAAGATGCGCTGGTACGTTTGCACGATGGGGTCTCCCGGGTCGGCCACGTAAAACACCGGATTGCCGTCGTAGGCATCAATCGCGACTTTGACGGAGTTGCGCATGTAGTTGATACCGTCATTCCCAACTCGTTGTGAATAAGGAAGCGCATCGCTCACGGTGTAAGCGTCCTGTAGCCAGGTTAGGCGTCCATCGTTGACAACCAGATAAGGATCGTGATCGAGAAGGAGAAACGGCGCGATCCGCTGGATGCGATCCTGGATGAGGCGACGAAAGAGAATCTTGCTAGCCGGGGTTACGTTTTCACTTATAAGCAATTTGAAGTCGCCAAAGTACCACGCAAATAAGGCCCGTCGCCAAAAATTTCCCAGGGACACGCCGTCCTTGCCTTGATAAACATTGTAGACGTTCTCTTGACCCTGGGCATAGTCGAATTCTTTAGTGCCGCCGCCAACGACTACATAATTTCGCGTCTCTTCTCCGAAGTAAACCTCGGGACGATCAATCCGCAACTCCGGCGGAGACACCGGGGGTATATCCTTGACGTAAAAGACCGGTAACCCCTCCTCATCGAAACGATTCACGGGATTCATGGCAAGGCCGTTCCCATGAGTGAACTTAAAGCGCTGATTGATCCAGGTTTGCGCGTCGGCCGGGAGCTTTGACTGATTTAATTCCCGGGCTGACAGCATGACTTCCCGATAGCTTCCATCAAGAGTGTAACGATCGACATCGATGTCATGAAAGTCGTAGTAGAGACGGAGCTCCTGTAATTGGCGATAGGTGTCCAGTAGCGGGCGCGGATCCCACCAGCGAATATTCTGGATCGTTGCCTGGTTGGCAGCTATGACTTCCGGTGTGAGCTTTCCTTTTGCGGGAAAGGGGGCGCTGGTGATGTGATCCAGAGCGAACCCATATCGGGTGAATTCGATATTGTTGGCGATATAGCGTGACTCCAACTTTAGCTCATCCGGCTTGACCCAGTAGCCTTGAAATAGATTGGGTACGACGGTTTCGACCAGGGATACGACAAAAACAAGTGCTACAGCGGCAATAGGTAGGCGAATGCCAGCAATCCAGATATTGGCGGCGCACATTACCGCTCCCAAAACGGAGGCGCCGGCGAGGGCCATTAGCAGCGGTAACCGGAGATGGACGTCTGTATAAGCTGCGCCAAAGACAATGCCGTTATTGCTAGTCAACAACCCGAAACGCTGCAAGATGTAGCCAGCGAATTTAACCAGAAGAAAAACCGCCAGGAGGGCGGAAAGGTGTCTGATTGCCGCAGAACTCAGCGTCGGAAATCCCGGCTGCTGGTAAGTAAAATCGCCGCGTACCCAATACAAGCAAGCGGCCAGAGCGGCACTCAAAAATATCAGTAGATTGCCCCAATCAAGTATCAATTGGTAGACGGGAAGGGAAAAGACATAAAACCCCAGGTCATGTCCGAATAACGGATCGGAACGGCCGAATGGCGCAGCATAGAACCACTTAAGCACTGTGTCCCAGTTCCCGGTTTGGGCAAAACCGATGAACAGACTCAATAACAAAGCAACCGCCGGAATGATCAGCCGCCAGGGGAGATTGTCCAGTGAAAGTTCAATGACCTCCGGTATCCCTTCGCTGCCGCGGCCGACGACCCGAAAGCCGCGCGCTCGGCGCGCTCCTCCTGCTATAGGCTTCGCAGCGATGAAACCGTTGAGCAATAGCAATACAAACGACAGGCCGGCGGCGATGACAAAGATGATAAGCTCCGTGACCCAGGCGGTCGTGAAGACCGCTCTAAATCCCAGCGCATCGAACCATAATAGATCGACGAAATAGCGGCTCAATATGGCGGAGGTTATCAGGATCGCGATGATTGATGCGGCAAGGATGAGAGATCCTTTTTTCATATATTCAATGTCTCCTCTGGTCACGTCCACGTATATCTGAGAACAGACAAGGAGGGAAGGTTTATGGGGCGGCTATTTTAGGGAACAGCTGCATGAAAATGCCTACTCCCACACGGCTCGGCGGGTCAGCCTAGGCTATTTTTCTAACTTTCTGGGTTGTGGAATAAAGTGGTTAAGGATCGGCGTGACCCATGTCGACCGCGCTTCGTCCCAATCTTTCCGGCTCAATTTTCATCCAAGATTCATGGTGCCCGTTAGGATTCGATGCGGCGCGCGTGACCGTGAGCGTGGAATCACAGCGAGACCCGCCGCCCGGTTACTTGGCAAAAAAGATCTCGCGAAAATCGCTCATCAGCTTCTTAAATTCTTCCTCCGTCGGATTGTCCATAAAAACGACGTTCGCAGCGACCTTTTCCGGATTATTGATGGCGGGATAAATCCCGGGATAGAGAACGAACTCGCCGGTCTCCGAGATCGCCTTCTGGCCTTCTGCAGAACAAGCATAGTCGATGAAAAGACGCGCCGCGTTCGGATGCGCGGCCTTAGCGCTGAGGCTCATGTAACTCGGATCGGTCAAGTACTTATCTAACGGCGCGTAGGCGACCGGCCCTTTAAACTGAATAATCGTGTTGACTAAGCCAATACCCACGTGCGCCTCTGCTTTGATGATCATGTTGGTCACCGGTGTCAACGACTCGACAAGCCGCGGATGCTGTTTAGCCAACGCTTTGACAAAGTCTAGCCATTTGTCCCCTTTCAACTTTCGCAAGTTCCAGAGAAACTGCGCCGTTGTCGTGTGCGAGGCGGGATCGGGCATGATGAGTTTACCGGTCCATTTAGGACTCAGCAAATCGTCCAACGATTTTGGAACGTCCACCGGCTTTACCAGTTCCGTGTTATAAATGATGCCGATCGGCAGCATGCGCCAGGGTGTAGCGATTCCGTCCTTCTCCTTAAATCGAGCCGGGAATTTATCCGATGACGGAGGAATATTCTTAACGAATAGCCCGGCCTTTTTCATGATCAACTGAACCCCCCGGCTGGCCTCCACCACATCATAGCCCGGGCGTTCAGCGCGCCATTCATTTAAAGCGCGCTCAGCTACACCGGTAGCCGACGCCCGCCAGTACTCAACCCGTACGCCATATTTCTTTTCGAAGCCCTTGTTGATCGGGTCCATGGCCTGTGGCGTTGCAGTGCCGTAAACAGCTACGACGCCATCCTTTTTGGCCGCTTCGACGTTGACCGGCTGCGCCTGCGCAATGGCAGCGAATAAACTGGGGACGGCACAGAGACTCAGAACCTGGAGCAGACGACAATGTGAATGAGCAATCATCGCAGTTGTTGACTCCTTTCTTCTAATGGGGAATTTTCTCCGTAGGACTCTAACCCCTCCCTTCGATGAACTCAGGGCAGGCTTTGGACAAGGGAAGGGGAGATTTTTAGGCGGATTGATACGCAAATTATGTGGCGGATTTCTGGGACAAGACACTAGTTCGGTTGCTGGTTTTGATTTTAGCACACTAATTTCGCAAAGCGGTTTGAATGGTCCGTGCAACGTAGACACGGGTCAAGTGGGTTCTATATTCGCTGGAACCGTTAATATCCTCAATGACATCGAGGTTGCGCGTCGCTTCAAGAGCCGCGGCTTCAATCAGCTGCGCCTCGAGTTTTTTTCCCGCGAGCATTTTCTCGGCGCGATCGGCCCTGTAGGCTTTGTCGGTCACGCCCGTTATGCCGAGAGCAATCCGAGAGCAAATTCCTGACCCGTCGACGGCCATCCGCACAGCGACTCCAACGACCGCGAAACCCGAAGAGCGCGGGGCCGCTTTGGCGTAAGCGGTTTTATCGCTCCCCGTGACCGGAACCTTGACGGCCGTTACGATTTCATCGGGCTCCAGAGCGCTCATGAGCAGGCCGAGAAAAAAGTCTCCGGCTTTAATCCAGCGTTCGCCGTTGGGTCCAACCGCTTTAATTTCCGCATCCAGCGCCAAAATGGTCGCCGGTATGTCGCCCGCCGGATCCGCATGAGCGATACTGCCGCCGATGGTGCCGCGGTTGCGCACTTGAACGTCAGCGACGGTGGTCGCGGTTTGCGGGAGCAGCGGACAACGCTTCTTGAGCAGGTCCGACGACTCCATCTGCGCGTACGTCACCAGGCCGCCGATAACGAGATGATCGCCGTCTTCCACAATGGTATCGAGGCCCGGAATGCGCCCGATATCCAAAACGTAACCCGGCTTCGCCAGGCGCATTTTCATGAGCGGCAGCAAGCTTTGCCCACCGGATAGAATCTTAACGTCATCTTTATGCTCGGAGAGAAACTTGACCGCGTCGTTGAGCGAGCGCGGTGAATAATATTCAAAGGAACCGGGGATCATGGTTAGTAAGACCTCCGCTCGGAGTCTGGATTGTTGTTGGCGAGACGCCACACCACTTCGGGAGTCAGCGGCAGGTCGCAAACCTTCACGCCGAATGGCGCCAGCGCATCTTCCACCGCGCTGGCGAGGGCAGCGGGCGAGGGGATGGCTGCGCCTTCGCCGGCGGCCTTTTGTCCCAACGACGTGAACGGCGAGGGCGAGGGACGATGGATGACTTCAACGCGCGGCGTCTCAGCCGCCGAGCATTTGCCGTAATCCAAATAGGTAATCGTGAGCGGCTGGCCCTCAGGGCTGTAAACGAACCCTTCGCCAAGAGCGACGGCGATACCATGAGCGGCGGAGCCAAAGACCTGCCCGTTGACCACGTCGGGGTTGATGACCGTGCCGTTGTCGCCGACGATCAGATAGCGCAGCACCTCGACTTTGCCAGTGGCTTTGTCGACCTCTACGATGGCCGCATGGGCGCCGGCGGAAAAGGTAAACTGCGCGCGCACCAAACGATCGGCGCCGGGAATGATGTTTGGATAGGCATGAGGAAACGTATAATAGAAAGTCTCCTGCAAACCGCCTTCCATGCCTTCCGGTAGTAAATGCTGGTTGTTGTAGACAATCCGTCCGAGCTCGGCGAAGGTCACTTTCTTGGTTGCCGAGCCGGGCACCTGGACGACGCTGTTTTCAATCGTCAGTTCCTTTTCATCGGCTTTGAGCACATGGGCGGACAGCTTGAGAACCTTTGCCCGTAGCTTGGTGGCCGCGCCATGGATCGCGCCAATGTCATAGAGATGAAAGTTGTTGCCGCTGTTCGCCGCCGCCACGCCCCAGGGCGACAGGTCGCTGTCGAAGGGAATGCTCGTGCTTATGTTATCGGGAGTACAACCGAGAATATCCGCGGCGACTTGCGCCGTGCTGGTCTCATGGGACTGGCCGCAGTTGGGTGAGCCCAGGTGTAACGAGATGGTCCCGTTCTTTTCCAGCTTGATCGTCGCGCCGTTGACGCCGCCGGAACCGGGCGGTTCCTTCATCTCCGGAAAAATCGCCATGTCGCGCGCGGCGTTTCGTCCGCCGGGCTCGACCGCGACGACAATACCGATGCCGATCAAGCGGCCTTTCTCACGCTCGCGTTTTTGTTCTGCGCGGAGTTTGTCGTAATCGATCTTTTCCAAGAGGGTCGAGAGCAGTCCCGGATAATCGCCGCTGTCATAGATGTTGCCGCTGATTGTGTGGTAGGGCATTTCACTGGGCTGGATGAAATTCTTCCTACGCACTTCGATGGGGCTCAGATGCAACGCTTGGGCGACGCGATCCATCATGCGTTCCCAGATGTAACACATGCCCGGCTTACCAATGCCGCGATTGGGAACAACCGGACACTTATTGGTGACGACGGCGTAGCCTTCCATGGCGATGGCGGGTGTACGGTAAGTGTTAGACAGGTTATTCAGTTTGTTGGTGAAGTGAATCGTCAGCGTGCTGATGGAACCTCCAACATCGTCATATTCTTTGAAGCGCAGGCCGAGCACCGTGCCATCGTCCTTGACCGCAGCCTCGGCTTCGATCTCCTGGGCGCAGGCGTGGCCGCCGGCCATCATATGTTCGGTGCGGTCTTCGATCCATTTCACCGGCCGGCCGGTTTTCATCGCCAGGAGCGAAACCAATACGACGTACTTGCGAATCAGATGAATCTTCTGGCCGAAGCCGCCGCCGACATCGGGAATGATGACGCGAACGTCCTGCAAGCCCAGCGCTTCGCGCAGCCCATCGTAAATAACTTCCGGGACCTGCGCCGTAACCCAGACCGTCAAGCGTTTGCTCGCGGCATCGTAGGAGGCGATGACGGCGAAGGGTTCCAGCGGCGTGGAACTATAGCGGTGAATCTTGAGATTTTCCTTGACCACGCGATCGGCCGATTTGAACGCGCTTTCGATATCGCCGTATTGGAGCGAGCCTTGCCAGGCGAGATTTGTTCCCAGCTCGTCGAACAGTGTTGCGGAAGAGGGCTTGATCGCCTCGTGGACATCGACCACCGCCCGCAGCGGCTCATACTCGACCTGGATCAACTCCAGCGCGTCTTCGGCCGTACCCCGGTCGCGCGCGGCGAGAGCGCCGATGGGCTCGCCGACATAACGAACCTTGCCGACTGCACCGGCGTATTCATCGATGGGCCGCTTGAGACCCGCGGCATAACGACCGGGTTTGAACGGTTTGGTTAACCGCTTGACGTCATCCGGCGTGATCACCGCCATGACGGCGGGATTTTTCAGCGCCTCGGACGGATCGACGGAAATGATATTCGCGTGCGCGTGGGGACTGCGCAGCATCATCGCCTGGAGCATGCCCGGCAGGCGAAAATCATCGGTGTACAGACCACGGCCGGTGACATGGCGCGGGCCTTCTTTACTCCGTGTACGACTGCCTACGAACTTAGCCATTCTTCGATCCTCTTGCGGCTTCCTTCACGGCGTCGACGATCTGCACATAGCCGGTACACATGCAGAGATTGCCGGCCAGCGCTTTGCGAATCTGTTCGTCGCTGGGATTGGGGTTGGTTTTTAGCAGGGCGTGACTCGTCATGACCATGCCAGGCGTACAGTAACCGCATTGAAGCGCGTAGTTCTTAACGAAGGCTTCCTGGATCGCGCTCAACTCGCCGTCTTTCGCCAATCCTTCGATGGTCGTTACTTCGCGCCCATCCGCTTGAACCGCTAAGTGAAGGCAGGACTTCACCACCTGGCCGTCGAGCAGAACCGAACAAGCGCCGCATTCGCCAACGACACAGCCCACGTGAGTGCCGGTGAGCCCGATGTTCTCGCGAATAAAATGCGCGAGCAGTTGGCGCGGTTCGACGTCCTCTTCGTAAAGGCGTCCGTTAATCGTTACACGAATGGTATGCTTCATGGAATTGGAGAATAGCTTTCGTCATTGGACGCGTCAAGCTTCTGGGCTATTCATGAGCGAGAGTTTTGCCTGCGATGAGCTGAACCATGTAACCATTCACAGTCTCTGGCGGCTGGTTGGGGCTTTGGAAGGTCGGCCAGGATGTGATCGTGACGGCATTTCTTAAGATCTCGATGGCTGTGCCTCAAATGGCCTTCGAGAGTCCAGATGTAGCCACGTCGCTCTCGGCATGCGATAAAAGGGAAAAAATCTTGGATTTGATGGCGTACGCCCGGTTGAATCCGGCAATGGTTGATGGGCCCCCGCGTGAACCATTTGAATCACTGACCCAGTTATCGCTAGCAGTTGGACTTTGCGAACCCGGTTGCCTACAATGAGCCCATCGGAGGTAGGCCTATGTTGCCTTCATCGGTTACGGAAATCATCCCTTTGCGAACCGATTCGACCGGTGTCATTCGAATCGGTGGGACGCGGATAACATTAGACACTGTCGTAAGGGCTTTTTGCGACGGCGCTACCGCCGAGGAAATTGTCCAACAGTACCCATCTCTCAACTTAGCCGATGTCTACCACGTTATCGGCTACTATCTGCGGCGAACGTCTGAGGTCGAGGCGTATCTCCAATCCAGAAAGGTTGACGCCGAAGCATTACGAAAACAAAACGAAGCTCGCTTCGACCCCCACGGCGTCCGCGCTCGTCTGCTTGCCCGCCGATCCGGCGGGATGCCGTGAGGCATGCTGGCGCTTGGTACTGACGAGAACTTCAACAACGACATTGTCCGCGGAGTGTTGCGGCGCGAGCCCGACGCCAATATCGTTCGTATTCAAGACGCCGGACTGTCAGGCGCAGATGATGCTGTCGTCCTGGAGTGGGCAGCGCAACAACGGCGCGTGTTGTTCACCCACGATGCCTCGACGATGATTCACCATGCCTATGAACGTGTTCGGACCGGTAAATCCATGCCGGGTGTATTCGAAGCCAACCGTGAAGTCCTGATAGCTCAAGCTATCGAAGACATTCTGGTGTTGGCCGAATGCAGCCGTGAAGCCGAGTGGGAAGGGCAAGTGCGATATCTGCCCCTGCGATGAAAATAAAAATTGGCGGCAGGCATCCAAATCTGCACTAATCTTCAATTATCCTCAGAACCCCTGGCTCATGGATCGCCGCCGCTTCTCTCCTGCGGAATTTCTTAATCTCGATACTGCTGATGGCTCCCTAACCATTCTTTTGGGGGCTCGATTCACACTAGGGTTTTTAAAAGACTAATCGGAGGGAAGGGAATCATATTGCGCGCCGAAGCGCTTCCTGAACGGCCCGGCGGACGAGGACTTTAACCAGGTCGCGCTTGTAATCGGCGGAGCCGCGGTTATCATCCATGGGATCGACTTCGCTAGCGGCCATCTCGCCCATCTCGCGAATGGTTGCGTCGGTGATCGGCTTGCCGCGTAAAACTTCTTCGGCCTGTTTAGCGCGCACGATGGTGGAGGCGACCGAGTTCAACACGAGGCGAACATCCTCACAAGTACCGTCTTTCACTCGCAGTGTTACCGCGACACCCACGGTGGCGAAGTCTTCAACGCTGCGCGGCGTGAACTTGATATGCGCCCAGCCGGGCCGGGTTGCCGGTGGCACATGGATTTCGGTGAGGAGTTCTCCCGGTTCCAGCGCGGTCTGATAATAATCGATGAAGAATTCATCCAGGCGCAGCGTGCGTTGGCCTTTGCTGCTTGTCAGGACAACTTCGGCATCCAGCGCGATCAAGCTCGCGCCCGGATCGGTCAGTGGATCGCCGCAGGCAAGATTGCCGCCGATGGTTCCCATGTTGCGGATTCTCGGCTGCGCCACCTTATGAAAAGTTTCGTGGAGCAGGGGATAGCGCTGTTTGATCACCAGCGATAGCTCGACGTCACGATGACGCGCGCCGGCGCCAATGCGTAACCCTTTTTTGGCGTCGAAAGTAATCCGGTCAAATTTTGGAATCCTGGCTAAGCTAACGACGACCTTGGGCGACAGCAGACGTTGGCGCATCATGATGAGGAGGGATGTTCCGCCGGCTATGGCCCGGGCGTCATCGCCATGCTGGTCCAGTAACGCGAGGGCCTTTTTCAGCGTTGTCGGTTCCTGGTAGTCGAACTTGATCATGTTCCCATTTTGAATTTTAGATTTTGGATTTTAGATTGTCGAACCACCAACGTGTCAACCTTTCTCTTTGAGCGCGCGTAGAATTTTTTCCGGCGTAATGGGCAAAGTCTTAATTCTAACGCCGACGGCGTCGAAAATAGCGTTGCTGATCACCGCCGCGGTCGGGTCCATGTTCAGTTCGCCCAGTCCCTTCGCTCCGAACGGACCGGTCGGTTCGTAGGATTCAGCGAAAGCGTATTTGAGCGGGGGCATGTCTCGCATCGAAGGAATGCGATAATCGGAAAAATTTGGATTGACGGGTCTGCCTTCATCAAATTGTAAACCTTCGGTCAGAACATATCCTAGACCTTGCGCCAACCCGCCCTCAACCTGCCCCTCGGCGCCGGCAGGGTAGATAACCGTGCCACAATCGGAGGCGATAACGTACTGAAGGATCTTGACCTGGCCCGTTTCTCGATCGACGTGGACGTACGCCGCCTGGACGCCATAGTTATAGGCCCCGGACTCATTGCCGAAACGAGTCTCGTCCGGCAAAACGGAATCGGCATCGAAGCTCCCCGAAGCGACGATCGGCGCGCCGTCGTGACGAAATAAACGCGCGCGCGCGACATCGGAGACGGTCAACGATTTGCTTTCCGCTCCCTTAACCGAGATGCGGCCATCACGGCAGATGAGGTCCGCCGGGTTCGCTTCGAGCATCTCCCCGGCTTGCTCGAAAAGCTGCTCTTTCACCTTGCCGGCGGCATTCTTCACGGCGTTGCCGCTGATGTAAGTCAGGCGGCTCGCAAAGGCGCCGAGACAAAAAGTGGTGAGATCGGTGTCGGCGCGTGAAACCTCGACATCTTCTACGGGTATGCCCAATTCTTCCGCCGCGATCTGGCACATGACCGTAAAAGCGCCCTGGCCGCACTCACCCTCGCCGCTGAGGATCAGCGCTTTGCCGTCTTCGTTGAGCTTGATCGTCGCCGAACTGCCGTCGTAATCGCCGAAATGGCGCTTCCCGCTGACGTGCACCGTGCACGCGAATCCCAGGCCGGTGTCGGGTGTTTTCTCAGCGCGTTTTTCTTTCCACTCCATCATCTTTTCCGCCATGTCGATGCATTGTTTGAGCTCACAACTGTTGACGCGGTTGCCGTGAGGTGAAACGTATCCCGGCTCGGCGGCGTTAATGCGCGCGAGTTCCAATGGATCGATCCCTAAGGCGTGCGCGCCTTTGTCGACGGCTTGTTCGACCGCCCATTCGGCCGACGGATTGCCGAAGCCGCGAAAGGCGCCGGTGGGAATCTTATTGGTGTAAACCAGATAGGCCTGGGTCTTTACATCGGTGTACTTGTAGCAGGTGTCGTGGCGCATGGCTGCGACGCCGGTGATCGCGGGTGCCTTCGCCGAGTAGGCGCCGTTGTCCGCGACCACGCGAATCTGCTTGGCGCGCATGCGCCCGTCTTTTTTGAAACCGAGCTTTACGTAAATTTTCATAAAGACTCGGGGGCGGCAACCGGCCAAAAACTCCTCCTCGCGGGTATTGATGATCTTCACCGGCTTCTTCGCCTTACGGGCGAGCACGGCGGCAACCAGCGCGTTGTTATCGTCGCAAGATTTGCCACCGAAGCCGCCTCCGACCGCGGTTTGGATAATGCGCACATCGGTTTCGCGAACGCCGAGAGCCGTGGCGATCCGGTAACGCGCGTTGAACAGCGTCTGCGTGTTCATGTAGATCGTATATTTTCCGTTGGGCGCGTATTCCGCGACGCTGCCAATGGTTTCGATTGCGCAATGCCACTGCGGTGCGCTCTGGAAAGTGTCCTCGATGATCACGTCCGACTCGGCGAAGGCGCGCGCGACGTCGCCTCGCTCCACATCGATGGTGGTCGCGATGTTGCGTTCCTTGTCGTCGTGAACGAGCGGGGCGCCGTCCTGCATCGCCTCCTCGGCGTCAAAGACGGCCGGCAGCGGCTCCCATTCGACGTCGATTAAGTCGACTGCTTCTTCGGCCGTGTCCTGATCGATGGCCGCGACGGCTGCGACCTCCTCGCCGACATAACGCGCCTTGCCGACGGAAAGAATATATTGATCCGCAAAGAAAGCGCCCCAGGGTCGCTTGATGGTGTCTTCAGCGGTGACAACCGCGCGCACGCCGCGCAACTTCTCGGCACGGCTGGTGTCGATGCACAGGATTTTGGCATGAGGGTAGGGACTACGCAGTATCTTGCCGATCAACATCCCGGGCAGAGCCACATCAGCGACGTACTTGGACTCTCCGGTAACTTTGTCGTAACCCTCGACACGATGGACCCGCTGGCCCACGACGGAATATTTTTCTGTTTTTGCCATAGGGGCGTTCTCTATTATTTCGCTGGGTCAGTTACAACTGAGACGCATCTGTCATTCTGAGCCGGAGGCGAAGAATCTTGTGTTTCGGACAAGGTCCTTCGCTCCGCTCAGGACGGACTGATCCACTTGCAGCGGATCAGTCCGTTTTCGCCACGGATTTATACACATCCAAACTCTGGATTTTTGCCTGGTGCTCTCTCTTCCTAAATTGAAAATCGGGAGTGAGCCTATTGTTAACCACCGCCATGACGGATTCCAGAATCTTGTAATAGCCGGTGCAGCGGCAGAGATTCCCTGACATCCACTCCTTGACTTCTTCTTCCGACGGCTTGGGATTCTCATCGAGCAACGCCTTGGCGGCCATAATCTGTCCTGGAGTGCAAGCTCCGCACTGAAAGCCGCCGTATTCGATAAAAGCTTGCTGGAGCGGGTGGAGCACGCCGTCTTTCGCGAGTCCTTCAATCGTGGTGATTTCTTTACCCTGGCAGGCTACTGCCAGCGTCAGGCATGAGCTCACGAGCCGCCCGTCGACAATAACGCTGCAAGCGCCGCACACCCCGATAGCGCAGCCCTCTTTGGTTCCGGTCAGACCGATCTCTTCGCGCAAAACCTGGAGGAGTAACCGGTTAGGCTCGACGTCGAGCTCGTACGATTCGCCATTGACACGAAAAGTAAGGGTCTTTTTCATTATGCGTAAAAACTATCGGCTGCCTTTGAGGGAGTCAACCTCTAGGCCGCATTATTCATGGCTAGAGGAAAAACGATGACACACTGTCGATCGAGAGGTGAGATCGGAAGAGCGAGGCACAGAGACGAACAGTTTCAATGCCGTGGTTGGTGCTCGGATCATCGCTCGCGTGTTTTCTCAGGCGTTCGTTCCAGAAACTCAGTTTGCAGGCCGCGCCAAGGCACAGACCCATTGCCTCGCTCTGGAGGGCTCGCCCCTCGATCGCCCGCACGCATGAATAATTCGGGCTAGGGACGCCGCTTATGTTGTTACGATCTGTTTTTTGCGCAGGCCGCTCAGGTAAGGCCTGCACAAGTGGAATTACTCTGATCGACCGGAGTGCGATTTGCCCCATTTTGCGCGCATCGATTTCATCGTTTCGCCTTCGCCCACCTGCACGCGCGTGCGGCGCAGCTTTTCCCAAACCTTTTCATGTTCGCTTTGTGCCGCCAATTCGGCTTCCTGAGCGAGGTCTTCGGGCCACAACCCCATCAGGTATCCGTGCCAGGGCTCCTGCGGCTCAAGTTTCGGCAGGCCGAGCTCTTCCCATATTTGGCGCGCGCGAACCATGTATTCTTTTTTCGGCAAGGACAACGGCGGAAAATCCGCTTTGCGGGTTGCATCGATCAGCAAAGAAGATTCGCTGTTGTCATAACGGCTGGAAGGATGGGTGGCGACCATCCCGATGGGAGTGGCTCCGAACGGGCGATCGCGAACGATCTTCACGTCCTTGTGCGGTTGCGAACGGTGCGTGATCGCCCAGGTGACCGCGACCGGGTCGCGTACGTTGATATCTTCATCGACGGCGACAATCATTTTTCCAACCCGATCGCCGTAATCCAAGACGGCTTGCATTACGCCCCACGGCTCTTCGTCGTTGCGTTTTTTCAGGCTAACGGCCACATAGGGGCGGAGATTGACGAGCGGCTCCATCATGTGGACCTCGCGAACGCAGTCGAAGCCCTTACTGACAATAAACCGCTTGACGAGCGTCGCCATGCCCATCGCTTTGATCTTGGAACTTTCGCTGGGCGTCACCTGGCTGATAATAGAGACCCAGATCGGATTTTTACGATGGGTGACGCACTTTAACTCAAAAAGCGTGCTCAACGTGCGCGGATCGACGTAGCCCATCGACTCGCCGAACGGTCCTTCTTCTTCCATGTAGTTTGTCGGAATTATCCCTTCAAGAACGATTTCGGCGCTCGCCGGAACTTCCAGATCCACGGTCTGACATTTTATCAATGTTACCGCTTCACCCATAAGGCCGCCCGCCAGAGCCAGCTCGTCCATCTCGGGAGGCACTTTTTGCGTCGCGGCATAAGAAACTGCGGGAACGGTCCCCACCACGATGGCAACTTCCAAAGGCATGCCTCTCTTGCGGCACTTTTCCCAGTGCGCCGACAGATCCTGCGGCGTCCCGGACATAAGACCGGCCAAGGCGGCTCCCTTGATTAAGCCGCGATAATTTCCGACATTTCTTTTGCCCGTCTCGGGATCCTTGGTGATCCAGTGACCGGCGGTAATGTAGGGGCCGTTGTCGAAACCGGGCGTGGAGATCGGAATCGCGAACTCACCAAGCCCGCCGTGGGCGAGCAGATCGGCGCCCTTGTGAATTTCCTCCTGCGCGGGGCCGGCGCCGACAACGATCGGATCGATGGGATGATCCAAGGCGTAGAGCCAGCGATCGGCGACGTCTGCGGGCGCGCACTTGAGTCCCAGGCAATAGATGGCCTCGGAGCCGGCCAAACCGCCGACCAGCACGGAGCAATTGAATTTGCGCCCTTTCGAATCGACCACGTTGTCGAAGAGAAAACCGCGCCGCGCTTCTTCGGGAAGCCCCCTGAATTGCCAGCGGACTAAAGGCTGGAGCTCCGTGTCTTTATTGATCTCTCGATGAATGCGATAGAGTTTGCCTTGCTCATCCAGAGCGTTAATAAATTCTCGCAGATCGTTATACGGGGGGGCGAATTTCATGGTGCAGATCTTCTTGGTGTCGTATATATAGTCTTTTGTCTGTTTTATCAATGTGCTGAGGATCGCTAAGCTTGCAAATCGCCCCTCGACCCGTACTATGAGAAACCGCTTCTATGGCGCTTAAGATTTTCAATACGCTCGGTGGAGAAAAAGAAAATTTCATTCCGTTGTTCGACGGTGAAGTGCGCATGTATGTCTGCGGTATGACGGTCTACGACTCGTCCCATGTCGGCCATGCGCGCTCGCTGCTGACGTTTGATGTCATTGTCCGTTATCTCGGATTCTTGGGTTATCGCGTGCAGTTCGTGCGCAACTTTACCGATGTGGATGATAAGATCATAAAAAAAGCCAACGACGAACAGGTCGGCTGCGAGACGATCACCGACCGTTACATCGCGGAGTTTTGTCGCGACAGCGAGGCGCTGGGTCTCTTACGCCCCAGCGTAGAGCCGCGCGCCACGCTGCACATGCCGGAGATTATCGCGCTGATCCGCCAGCTTGAGGGCAAGAATCTTGCCTATCGCGTGGACGGCGATGTCTATTTTGCGGTGGCGAAGTTTGATCGGTACGGCAAACTGGCGCGCAAAAAGTTGGATGAGTTGGAGGCCGGCGCCCGCGTCGAGGTCGACGAGCGCAAAAGATCGCCGCTCGATTTCGCTCTGTGGAAATCAAGCAAACCCGGAGAACCCACTTGGGAC
>JBGPIK010000077.1:0-20477 GCA_041484845.1 Binatia bacterium
TAGGGTGGGTTAAGGAGCGCAGCGACGAACCCACCGTTTTAAGAGCGATGGTCATCGCCGGGCTCAACCCATCCTACACCACTAACCTGCCACCTGATTTTTTCTCTCCTCCCGTAACCGCGTGCGCAGCGCGTGGGTTGATTTCATATCAAGCTCCCCTTCAGGAGAATTCAAAACCACGCCATAATCTCCGGCCTTTTCCGGCGAGATATAGCCTTCGTGAACATCACTGACGACAAGTTCGGGATTGCGCTCTAAAGGATCGCCCCAGCCGCCGCCGCCCGCGGTGAGAAAGATCACGCGATCTTCGGCCGTGACCGGATACCGCGTACGCTTCTTGACAGAGACGTAATTGGATTCGGAATCTTTTTGCACGCGCGCCTCGCAGATCGTGCCCGGTTGTCCACCCCAGAGTCCCCACGGCGCGCACAGGGTTCGCTCCAAATTGAAATTGACGGCGGCCGGATAATCGGAGCGCACGGAAATCTCAACACCGAGACCGCCGCGATAGCGACCGGCGCCGCCGCTGTTTTCACGCAGGGAAAATTTATCAAAGAAAAGCGGGTAGCGGCATTCCAAAAGCTCGATCGGTGTATTGCGCACGTCGCCCTGGCAAATGGACACAGCGCCGCTGGGTCCGTCACCCTTCGGTCTCCCGCCCCAACCTCCGCCCATCATATTGAGACAAACGTAGCGCTGTCCGGTCGCCTCATTGGTGCCATAGAGGGCAAATCCACCCATCTCACCCTTGTGAGCGGCGGGAATTTTTTCCGGCACCGCCGATGCGAAAGCAGCCAGCACGGTATCGATAACCGTCGGGAGTGGAATAGACCAGAGCCCGAGCGCGGCGGGCGGCTGCGCGCTTAAAAATTTCCCCGGCGGCAGAATCACCTTCAATGGCCGGAAGCAGCCTTCATCGACTGGATGCGACGGTAACGTGAGCGCCTTGAACGCCACGCGTGCAGCTGCGATCCCGCCGGACGGACCGCAGTTAATGGGTCCCTTGACCTGGTTTGCGACACCCGAGAAGTCCACCGTCATCTCGTCGCCATGGACTCGCACCACAACGCGCACCGGCACCGTCTTGTTGAGATCTTGGCCATCGTTGTCGAGAAAAGATTCCGCCCTGTACTCGCCGTCCGGAATCGCCTGAACCGCGACGCGGGCGAGTTTCTCCGATTGATTCCACATTGCCTCGATGCAACTGCGTATCGTATCGGTGCCGTAGCGTTGAAACAGCTCGGTCAACCTGCGCTCGCCGAGCCGGCAAGCCGCGAGCTGCGCGCGCAAATCTCCCAGACAAGATTCCGGGAAGCGCACATTGTCGGCGATGATCTGCCAAATATTCTCATCCAGTTTTCCGGCGCGATAAGCCTTTATCGAGCGCAGCTGCAGTCCTTCTTCGTAGATTTCAGTCGTCTCCACCGAGCCGAAGCCCACGCGCCGTCCGCCGACATCGAGCCAATGGGCGCGCACCGCGGGAAAAGCCACCAGCTCGCTGTCCACAAAGCAAGGAGTGTAGACGACGACATTGTTCAGGTGCTGCCCGCAGACGTAAGGCGCGTTCATCACGATCGCATCGCCGGGCTCAAAACCGGCGAGGCCGAATTTGTTGATACCGTCCAGTACCGCCACGCCCATATCCGCGAGAAAGATCGGCAGCCCGCCGGAATTCTGCGCGATGAGCTGTCCTTTGGGGTTGATGAGCCCCACGCAATAATCCTGGACCTCGAAGACCATCGGATTATACGCGGTGCGGTTCAACACGGTTCCCATTTCGTTCGAGCAGGCGATCAACGCTCCTCGGACGATCTCCAGCGTCGCTGGATCAATCTTTCGCATTACTAAGCCAGAAGATAAAATTGACCTTTAGCCAAGTCGAGTTGTAGGCGGTATCCTCGAAAGGCATCAATACCTAGAATGAGTTGCACACCGATACGCAGGTTCGTGAGATCCATGACTCCCGCCTTGAACGTTTTTAAGGGGCAACGACCGATCACAGCATCGTCAATAGAAACCAATTTCACTTGAAGCGGCCTCGTTCCGATGCCGACGACCCAGCCACTTTCTTCTCCCTGAAGGCCAAGTTGTTTGACCAAACGACGATCAATCAAGCTCTGGGAAGCGCCGGTGTCCACCAGGCCTCTGACGATGGTGTCTTCGACACGAAGCGCAATGACCGGAGGCGAAAAGGGTTGGAAGGATGCCCAACTACGTGGCACTCACCACCACCGCCGGTCCAGGCTCAAGGGGAGGGCCATAGGTTACCATCGTAAGAACTCCCTTTTCACGGTGTAACTTCCATACCTGCTGGAAATCCTCAGGATCGCGGGCCGTAGTGATCAGTTTTGCGCGGACGGGCTCCCCGCCGTCTTCTTCCGTCACCTCCAAGAGTATCCAGGTGCCAGGATAGTGTTCTTCCCATTCCGTTATAGTTTTCTCCACTCTGCGGATTTGTTTTCCGGAACCGCGAGGGCTATCAATGCGCTTGGACATAAAAAATATTCCCGTCAAAGAGTAAACATCTTGACGCAAAGTCTATGGGCGCACATCCTGACTGTCAAGCTCAAAGCTCGGTTGTTGCGATGTGGATCACCAACTCACCGCTCGGAACAACCTCGACTTGATCGTTAGACAACACTGCCGTGGTGGAAGCAGGTTCTTCAATGATCGCGGGGCCGTCGAACTTTGTTCCGGGCCCCAGCTCCGCGCGGCGATAAACCGGCGTAGTGGCAAAGCCATGCCGCTCACCCATATACACCCGCCGGTGGGCGTACGGGGTCACGGAACCGCCACCTTCGAACCAAGCGCTCGCGTCGGCAATTACAGACCGGCTCTTTTCGATGCCTCGATGCACCGTCACTCTCACGCTGACAAGCTCCAACGCTTCCTCCGGCGCTGAATGGCCATAAAGCAACCGATGTAGTTCGTGGAAGCGCCCGGCCACCGGCGCGTGGTTTTCGGCGCTGAAAGTAGTTTCGGGCAACGGCACCGTAACCGTGTATTCCTGGCCCCGGTAGCGCAGGTCGAGACGGCAATCAACTGCGGCTGCCGTAAGTTTGGCCTGCTCGCCCTGGCCAAGCGCAGCGAGCCCATCATTCATGAGCATTGTGAGCGCCGACTGAATCTCCGCCGGGCTGACGGCGCCATAATCGCGCACCAGTGTTTGGACATAATCCTGCCGCAGATCACACGTGAGCATGCCCCACGCGGAAAATTGTCCCGGCAATCGGGGAACGATGACCGTGGGAATTTTTAACTCTCGCGCAAGCGTGCAGCCGTGCAATGGACCCGCGCCACCGGAAGCGACGAGACAGAAATCCCGCGGGTCGCGTCCGCGCTCGACGGATACGGCGCGCAAGGCCAGCGCCATATGCGCATCGGCGATGCGCAGAATCGCCACCGCCGCCTGATCAATATTCATTTCCAGCGGGTCGGCGACGTGCTCTTTTACCGCGGCCAGCGCTGCGGAACGGTCGAGGCGCATTTCGCCGCCGAGAAAAGAGTTTTCGTCGAGCAGACCCAGGATCAGGTTGGCGTCGGTGACGGTCGGTTGAGTTCCACCGCGGCCATAGCATGCCGGGCCGGGTTCCGCGCCGGAACTTATTGGCCCTACTTTTAAGCCTCCTGCGGCATCGATCCATGCAATGCTTCCGCCACCGGAGCCGACCTCGACGATGTCCACAACCGGCAGCATTACCGGATGTCCGGTACTGTAACCGCCGATGTAGTAATGATTGGCAATCTGCGCATCGCCGTTTTGCGTCAGACTCGCCTTCGCTGTGGTTCCTCCCATATCGAACGTGATCGCGTGTGGGTAGCCGAGGGCGTGCGCCACTCGGGCCGAGCCGATCACTCCGGCCACCGGACCCGACTCCATCATGCGCACCGGCATCTGGACCGCCGTCGCAAGCGACATCACGCCTCCGCCCGACTGCATGACGAGCACTTCCCCGGTAAAACCCTGCTGGCGCAAATGATCGCGGAGCGACCCGAGATAACGCGCCACCACCGGCCCAACGTAGGCATTGACGGCGGTGGTCGAGGTACGTTCGTACTCACGGTATTCGCGCAAGATCTGATGAGACAAGGTCACGTAAGCGTCCGGATAAATCGAGGCGATGATCTCACCGAGCGCTTCCTCGTGCGCCGGATTGGCATAGCTGTGGAGCAAACACACGGCAATCGACTGGACGCCGGCCTTCATCAACTGGGTTACAACGGCCGCCGCTTCTTCGCGGTCCAACGGCGTATGGATTTCGCCGCGCGCCGTCATGCGCTCGGTCACTTCGCGCCGCAAGCTGCGCGGAACTAAAGGCACCGGCCGTTCGAAAAATAAATTGTAAGCGTCGGGACGATTGCTGCGGCCGATCTCGTACACGTCGCGAAATCCGCGCGTGGTAATCAACGCCGTCTTGACTCCTTTACGTTCGATAACCGTGTTGATGGCGATCGTCGAGCCGTGAAGGAAGAGAGCCGTTTCCCGCAGATCGACTCCCGCTTTGGCGATCGCGCTCATAACGCCTTCGGAATGATCGTTTGGCGTGGTGAGGACCTTCGAAACGGACATCCGCCCGCCGTCGTCTTGAGCGACCAGGTCGGTGAACGTGCCGCCGATATCGACTGCTATGCGAAACATGAAGTATCGTTTTAACGTTTAAGAAGTTACGAGCAACAAGGTTTTTCGATCCGTTCTAAAGCCGGCAAGCTAACATCCGCTCATTAGGAGTGTCAACTATCGAACCCGGAATGCAATGCGTGGCTTCGCGAGTTGATTGTGTGATTAAGAAAGATGCCTCGCTGGGCTGGGAACAACATTTGGACGCGAAAACGCATCCTCGTTGTCGCCATTGCAGGCCGGACAGGGTCGACACACAGGTCGGCCCCTACGATCCCATCGCCGGAGCGTATATAGACCAGAGATATCAACGGCCGGAGACTGCGATCATCCTAATCTATCGAATCACGCACGGACCGACCGTAGGGGCGCACCTGTGTGTGCGCCCAATGTTCAGCGGACAGACCCACGACCGCCTTCTTTTTCAAGTCGACGATCTACACGCATGTCTTGAACTGAGAAGGGAGAGGCGCCCCAAAGCCCCCTCGATCGACTGACAATCGTCTTCCGTCCCGGTCGGGTATATTAAGTTTTTCGCAGACCTGGATATGAAGGCACGGCCGGCTTTCAGACGGGGTTTGACAAGCGCTTGGAAACCAAGCAGAATCCGCCCGGTCGATGAAGTTTAAAAACCGTCATTCGCAGACCTGTATACTCACCAGTTAGCCTCATATGAACACACCGGAGATGCCTTTTGAATATTGCGCGCTCCGTTTCCTAATTCAGTGGGAACAGCGCGAACGGACTCTGCATGACCGGATTGCCGGGAATCCATCTTTAGGAGATATCCGCTCTGCACTTCGTTACTTTCAGGTAGCAAGAACATTCAAAGGGCTGAAATCGGACGAAGCCGCCCAGGCCGTCGCTGACGCATTTCTCCAGACCGATGGACAATCTTTGATCTTGCCGGAACAAAAAGTCATGACCCTGGCATCCCGATTCAAAGACAAGTTCAATCGTTTCAATCTGTCGGCCTCGTCAAAGCTCTTTTGGCTGAGGCATAAGGAACCGTACGTTATCTTCGACGCTCGGGCGGTATCGGCGCTGAAAGACCTGGGCAGTACCTTCGGGAATGCCAACTACAGCGAATACTGCAAATCTTGGCGAGACCAGTACAGTCGATGTCAGGCGGCGATAAAGACAGCAGCCTCTCGCCTCCCGGAGGTCAAAGCCTTTCTTTCTCCTTGGCACCGAACGAAAACAGAGTTAAGGGAACTGGCATCACAGCCATGGTTTCTAGAGCGGGTCTTCGATATCTACCTTTGGGAGATCGGGGGTAAAGGCTAACATGCGGCTTGAGACGGTTCTTCGGACCCGCTCGCTGCGCTCGCTGGCCTCGTCCGCTCACCCCGAACGTTGCGCGGACGGACCGAGACGAGATGCCTAACGAATGGTTCAAATACGAAGAGAAGGTCGCGGAGACACTCCCTGAGTTCGTCAGTCTGACACTCAAAGCCGCATATCTCTTTCGTGGTCATGCCGATGTGGATTGGGAACTTGAGCCAGCGATTGACCGCTCAGACTTCTCGAACCTAGAGGGGAAGCTCGAGCGAGCGACGCACGAGCGCCTCGCATTCGCGGAATTCAAGAGACTTGCCTTACCCCATCTCCGCTCGCGGCCGACTAATGACTGGGAGTTTTTGGCGCTCGCGAGACATCACGGAGCGCCTACGCGTCTGTTAGACTGGACAGGGAACCCGTTGGCTGCGCTGTTCTTCGCCGTGGAACCGATAGGTCATACGGACGGAGCGGTCTGGTGCTACACGTACCACGAAACGGAAGAGGCGCTGGACGTCCAGCAAACCCCCGACCCTTTGTCGGTAAAGCGAGTGATGCTATTTCGACCTCCCCACGTGCATCCGAGAATCTGGACGCAATCCGGCATGTTCACGGTGCATCCACCCAAATTCAAGAGCCTGAAAGACCCTTGGGGTGTTCTCCCTTTAACCCGGGTCCGCATTCCCATGGCTGCTCGCGCGCGACTCCGCTTGGAGTTGCAGAGAGTTGGTGTTCACCGGGCGAGCCTCTTTCCAGACCTGGATGGTGTGGGTCAGCATGTGTACGAACTTTGGCGCAATGAATAGGTGGTGTGTCCCGTACCGCCCAACCCTTGGCTGCAGATCGACGCGGCAAAGTCGCCGCGCCTCTCAGCCAAAACGCTAGATCGCAAATGGAGAATCGTATTAAAGCGACGCCCATCGAGGACAGCGAGATTCGATGAAGGCGCTCGGCTGGTCAGTCCTCGCTCTCGGCGGGCTGTTTCTCATCGGGCTTCTCGCCGGCGTGTTGTTTTTCTTGTATGCGCTGCTCTTGGATGGGCCATGGGTTCTCTTCTTTTGGGCTACTGGATCACTGCTGTTCCTGGTCTTGATCATTAAACTTCTTACCCGTGGCGCTCTAGATGACAAGGCACAGATGAACTTGGCAGCGATGATCTGGGAGCTTTTTGGTGGCGCATTTGGCTGGACTTGGATTATTTTGGCGGTTGCCTCTCTGGTGCTTTTCGTCAAAGCACTTCTGTTCGGCGGACTCTGGTCAGACTTTTTCGTCTGTCTCCTGGCATCGGCTGGCTGCAAATGGTTTACTCGGTACTCGATGTTGGCTAAAGAGCGGGCGATGTTCAAGGAAAACCTCGTCGAGAAAGGGCTCACCAAGGAGGAAGCGCGGCGGATCTTGATCGCGAGAGCGCGAGAAATCATCGAGCGGCGTAAACCGCCCGCATAGCATCACGCACACTGAGCGAGATCAGTCTGCAACTCCACAATTGGACCCGTGGGAAGCGTCGTCGATGGACTTGCAATGTAACAACCGGTTCGAGGAGGAAAAAAGGGGATAAGTCCAATTATTGTGAAGGTTGCCTAACCCACCGTTTCAGTTGTGCGGGCTGGCGCTCAACGATTTGCGCTTTTGTCCTCACCTGCAAGAGCTTGACTTTTATCCTCTCCTGGACCACAACCGGGCCAGAAGTCAATCGCTGCTGTGAACTTATGGCTGTGGTCGAGCGGCAGGAGGACCAAACAACGATGAGCATGAAGTTTTTTACTTTAACCGTGCCGTGGTTTCTGTTTTTCTTCGCGAGCAACGCCGCATCAGCGGAAAAAATCCGCGTTGCTTTCGTCTCGCCGAGCCCCAGCCAATCGCCGGTCTGGATCGCCAAGGAAGCCGGCTTCTTCGCCAAGCAAGGGCTAGATGCGGAGGTTGTCCTCATCCCCGGAAGCCCGAGATTGGTTCAAACGCTCATTTCCGGCGATGTCGATTACGCCGTGGTCGGCGCCAGCGCGGTGATACGCGCGCGCATGCGCGGCGCGGACGTTTTGCTCCTCGCCACCACCGCAAACTTCAGCAATATGAAGCTTCTCGTTAGCCGCGATTCCGGCATTCGCCAACTCGAAGACTTAAAGGGTAAGACGCTCGGCGTGTCCCAGTACGGTTCCGACGCCGACGGCTTTGCGCGCATCGTCGTGGAGAAAGCGGGGCTCAAGCCGGACAAGGACGTTCCCATCATTCAGATGGGAGGACACCCTCAGGTCGCTGCGGCGATTGCGGCGGGGAAGATTCCGGCCGGAGTTCTCGGCGGATTGGCGCTTTTAACGGCGCAAAAATCCGGCGCCATCCTGCTTACCAGCGGAGCCAAACTCAAAACCGCGGCGCTCAGCGGAACCCTGGCGACCACCGGAGCCCGCATTCAGCGTAACCGCGACTCCGTATTGAGATTCATGCGCGCTTTCGTCGAGGCGGTGCATTACTTCAAGACCAACCCGGACGGGACCATCCCGATTTTGCAAAAATACATGGGCGGCATCACTAGCGAGAATGCGCGCACCGTTTACGACGAAACGCTGGAAGTGATGGAAGATTTCCCTGTGCCGACGGAAAAAGGACTGCAGGCCGTGCTGGATCGCGAGAGCGACCCGAAAGCAAAGAGCGCCAAGGCTGCTTCTTTCGTCGATTTAAGTTTTCTCCGGGAACTAGATCGCCGCGGGTTGGTGGACAAAATATACCGGAAGTGAATGGGACTGGATTCCCGATAGAAACATTCGGGAATGACGGACTGTCGGAGCGCTTTCGCTATTTTGAATTATAGGAATTGCGGATCAATCATGGAAGCAACGACGAATCAGTTACCTCTCAGCGGAATACGGGTTTTGGAATTGGGCCATATTGTGGCCGGCCCAACGGCGGGCCTGATCCTGGGCGATCTGGGTGCCGATGTAATCAAGATCGAGGACCCGTCCCGCGGCGGCGATCAGGCGAGAAAATCGCCGATGGGCGCAAGCACCTTTTATTTTTTGAACCGCAACAAGAGAAGTTTTGCCGTCAACCTGCGCGAAGCCGAGGGGAAGGAGCTGTTCATCAAGTTCGCAGCGAAAGCGGATGTCGTGCTGGACAACTATGCGCCGGGAGTTTTGGAGCGATTGGGAGTGGATTACGACACCGTTGCCAAGATCAACCCGCGGGTCATCTATTGCTCGATCAACGGCTTTCTCAAAGGACCCTACGCCCATCGACCCGCGCTTGATGAGGTCGCACAGATGATGGGCGGAATCGCTTACATGACGGGATTGAAAGACCAGCCGCTGCGCATCGGCGCGTCCGTGACCGATATCAGCGTCGCTACTTACGGCGTCATTGGAATTCTTTCGGCGTTGCTGCAGAGGCATCTAACGGGGCAAGGCCAGCGCCTGACATCGGGCCTGTTTGAAACGGTGGTCTTTTGGGTCGGACAGCACATCGCTCATTTTGCCGTATCGGGCGAAGCGCCGCTGCCGATGCCGGTGCGCAGAATGGGAACTCGTTTTCGCTGGGGCGTCTTCGACCTATTCCGCGCCGCGGATGGAAAACAAGTATTTATAGGAATCACCAGCAACCGCCATTGGGAAACTTTTTGCGCGGAATTCGCTCAGGCCGAGCTTGCCGCGAACCCCGCTCTTCACGATAATGAGGCGAGAACTCGCGCGCGCGATTGGCTTCTGCCCCAGGTCCAGGAAATCGTCGGCCGTTATGCCTGCAAAGAGCTTATGAATAAGCTGGACAAAGCCGAAGTCCCCTACGCGCCGGTGAATACGCCGGCTGATCTGTATGAAGATCCCTATTTAATGGGAGATAACAATCGCTTGCTTCCCGTGAACATGGGACAAAAAACCCTGCGCCTTCCCGCTTTGCCCATTGAAAGCGACGCGTTTGAATTCTCCGTCAGAAGGCAACCGCCGCGGCTCGGCGAGCATAGCGGCGAGATCCTCCGGGAGTTGGGGTTGTCGGAAAGTGAAATTGATCGTCTGGCTAAAGAAAAGATCGTAGGGATCGCGTGAGTAAGAGTTACGGCAGTGCTTATTTCGCGCCACTCTCTTTCCTCCCCGGCACGCGGGGGAGGATGCAGGAGGGGGTGTCGCGATGATGGTTGGGTATTGCGACACAGTTTCACAAAGCCAAAGGCAAAACGCCGAAGTTTTCTTGAATCAGAAGGACAATTCCATGGGAAAAACGATCACGGAAAAAATTCTTTCTAAGAAGTCGGTGGAGCGGCGCGAGGTCCGCGCCGGGGATTACGTCGGCCTCAAAATCGACGGCCTACTGCTGCCGGCAGTCGTCCCACAGGTAAATGAACAGGCGGTTGAAGCCGGCTTGCCGGAAGGATTGCCGCGGCTCTGGGACACCGAACGGGTCTATATGATGACCGATCATCACCAGCCGCCGACCACCGAATTGCAGGCGCGCCGCAACAAAGCCGCCAGGGAATTGGCCGCTCGCCTGGGAGTCAAGTATTTTCACGACGCGGAGCCCGGCGTGTGCCACCAGATGATGTGCGACTACGGTTATGTGCGTCCGGGCGAATTGATCGTCGGTCCGGATTCGCATTGCACGTTGTACGGCGCGCTTAACGCCGCCGGCGCGGGGATTGCCGAGCCCGATGCAGCCTATGCGGCGGTCTTCGGAGAGTTGTGGTTCCGAGTTCCCGAGACGATTAAGATATCGGTCAAGGGAACACTTCCAAGCTCTTATCCAATGGCTAAAGATCTCGTCTTGTATTTGGCCGGAAAATACGGCGACGATATGGCTCAATACGCGGCGATTGAATACACCGGCGCGGCCGTGCGGCAAATGGATCTGTCGAGCCGGATGTGTCTCGCCGATCATGGAGTCGAGCTGGGCGCCAAGTTTGCATTGTTCGAAGCGGACGAAAAAACTTTCGCGTATCTTAAGAACCGCACAGACAAGCCTTTTGAAACCGTCTCTTCCGACCCGGACGCTCACTATTCACGAGAAATTACGGTTGATGTAGATGAAGTCGGCATTCGCGTCGCCAAGCCTCACACCTTCGACAACGTGGCACCGATCGAGGAGGTAGCCGGCAAACGCATCGATCAAGCGCTGATCGGCTCATGCGCCAATGGGCGGCTCGAAGATATAGAAGTGGCGGCAAGGCTTCTCAAGGGTAGAAAGGTAGCCAAAGGGGTCCGCCTCATCATTTCGCCGGCCTCGTACATTGTTTACAAGCAGTGTTTGGAAGCAGGGCTGGTCGAGCCGCTTATCAGTGCGGGCGCCCAGTTCGTCCAACCCACCTGCGGTGTGTGCACGGCCAGGCTCGGCTACATGGCGGACGGTGAAGTGAGCATCACCTGCACGACGAGAAACTATCGCGGGCGCAAGGGCAGCCCCAACTCTGAGGTTTACCTCGCCGGGCCTGCTACCGTAGCGGCATCGGCGATAACAGGCGTGATTACGGATCCACGGGAGATGTTGAATGCTTGAGCTAAATAATTTTGTCATCAGAGGACGGGTGTGGAAGTTCGGCGACAGTGTCGACACCAATATCATTGCGCCGCTTCACGTCATGCAAAAAGGCGAGATCGAAGAGATAGCGCGGCACACGATGGCCGCCGTGCGCCCGGAGTTTCCTGACCAAGTCCGCCCCGGCGACATCATCGTGGCGGGAGGGAACTTCGGCTGCGGCTCTCATCGCCAGGAGGCCAATCTGGTGCTCGAGCAAGTCGGCATCAGGGCCATCATAGCCGAATCCGTGGCGCGGATATTTCTGCGCACGTCGATCAATCTCGCTTACCCGACATTGGTTGCGCCGGGGATTTCCGCCCTCGTCGAAGATCACGAGGAGCTGGAGATTAATTATCCCGAAGGAAAAATCCGCAATCTGCGCTCCGGCCGGGAAATCGCGCTGCCGAAGTATCCTCCATCGGTCGAACAGATCTTCGCAGCCGGAGGAATCCTGACCTTGCTGAGGGAGCGCTGTATCAAGGAAGGACTGCTTCGCTTGTAAGACCGGCCCGATTGGACCGGATAAGATTCGTGGCCTCAGGGAAGGTAAGAACAAAGTATGAGACCGATAGCGAAACTCGGAAAATCTCCCCTCGCCCCTCTTTTCCAAAGAGGGGAACTTGCAGTCGCAAGAGAGGAATTCCCAAATACTTTCAGAGCAAATTTCTACTTTCCTTCGTGGAGCATTCCCCCTTTGAAAAAGGGGGACAAAGGGGGATTTGAATTTTTTCACATGTTCAGGGTCAGGGTGAGGGGGCACTTCAAGCTTGGTCACCCTCATCTCTCAGTCCTGTCCCCTCTAGGGAGAGGATGCTGTCACCAGGCCAAAGAGGGAGCAATTCATGCTGAGCCGTAAAGAGGAATGTGTACGCCGGAACGTTGGCATTCACCTGAATGAACGGGGGACTTTCCTCGCTCTGATCTCCACCATTGGGTTCTTGTTTTCTCTCACGCCCGGAATTTCTGCGGCGGAAAAGATCCGCGTTGCATTTGTCTCCCCTACTCCGGTATTCGCGCCTGCGTGGATCGCGAAAGAGACCGGAATCTTTGCCAAGCATGGCCTGGATGCCGACGTCATCCTCTTAACGGGAAGCCCGCGGCTAGTCCAAACACTTATTGCCGGTGATCTGGACTTCGCCGTAGTCGGCTTGACCGCAGTGATGCGGGCGCGCATGCAAGGCGCCGAGCTTGCGGTGCTCGCGACAACGACCAACGTTTCTGTCATGAAGCTTCTCGTCAACCGCCAATCCGGGATCCGTCGGCTTGAGGAATTAAAAGGCAAAGTCATGGGCGTCTCCCAGTACGGTTCCGAGGCCGACGCCTTCGCGCGAATCGTCGTCAATAAAGCGGGCCTAAAGCCCGACAAAGACGTCGCCATCATCCAGATGGGAGGCCACCCTCAAGTGGCCGCGGCGCTGGTGGCCGGGAAGCTCGAGACCGGGGTTCTCGGCGGCTTGGCCTTACTGACGGCCAAGAAATCCGGAGCCGTCGTTCTCGCAGACGGCGCCAAGCTCAACACAGTCTCCATGGCCGGAACCCTCGCCGTGACCCGGCGCACGATTCAACGCAGCCGCGATACTGTCATGAAGTTCATGCGTGCTTTCGTCGAGGCTTTTCATTATTTGAAAACGAATCGCGAAGGGAGCATTCCCATTCTGCAGAAATACATGGGCGGGATCAACAGCGAGCAGGCCCGCTTTGTCTACGACGAATACGTGGATCTTTACGAAGAGCTCCCCGTGCCCAGGGAAAAAGGGTTTCAAGCGGTGCTGGATAACGAAACCGATCCGAAAGCGAAAAATTTCAAGCCGGCGGATTTCGTCGACTTGAGTTTTTTAAACGAGATCGACCGCAGCGGACAGGTGGAGAAAATTTATAAGAAGTAAATGGCGCAATGAAAGTACAAAGTTTTTCCATGCGGCGATTAGCGACTCATGTCATTCTGAGCCGAAGGCGAAGAATCCGCGCAGCGTTCTGAGGTATAGCCGAAGAATCTCTTAACAAATGAGTTCCTTCACTATGTTCAGGACAAGCCTTCACTTCGTTCAGGATGACACCCTTTACGCCTTGATTCAGACAGGAGAAACGTATGCGACAATGGCCTAAGATCGAGTACAAAGAGGAATGCATGCGCGAGGGCATGCAGATCGAAGACGTCAATATTCCCGTCGAAAAGAAGCGGCGCTTGCTCGAGGCCATTTCTGAAACGGGCCTGAAGAGCATCGTCGTCGGCTCTTTCGTCAGTCCCAAATATACGCCTCAGATGGCTTGCATTGATGAACTCCTCAGCGGCTTTCGTCCCAAACCGGGCGTAACTTATACCGCGCTCGTGGCGAATCCGCGCGGGGAAGAGCGCGCGCGCGCGTATTCGCCACCGCTGACGCTGGAGCGCGAGCCGGTTCCCTACTTGCGCTGTCATTTGTGCGATACTTTCGTGCGGCGAAACTTTAACCGCGCGCAGTCTCAAGAGATCGCGCGCTGGCCCCAGATCGTCGAACGCGCCAAGCAGAAAGACGCGGCAGCGGCCGGGATCGGCATCAACGCCGCTTGGGGTTCCAATTTTCTCGGCCTCTTCACGCTCGATCAACGCATGGAGATGTTAAGCCGGCAGCATGCGCTTTGGGATCAGGTGAGAATCCCGGTGACGCACGTGAGCCTGGGCGATCCCATGAGTTGGAACGCTCCTCATGAAGTCGACGAAACGCTGGCGGCGATTAAGCAGCGTTGGCCGGCGATCACACATTTCAAACTTCATTTTCACAACGCGCGCGGGATGGCGCTGCCGTCCACCTATGCGGCGCTGCGCACGCTGGAGGCGACGGACACGGTTTATCTCGATGGCTCCATCGGCGGGATCGGCGGTTGCCCCTACTGCGGCAACGGTCGCGCCACGGGCATGGCCGCCACGGAAGATCTGATGCACCTGTTACAGCGGATGGGTATCGACACCGGCGTTAATCTGGACCGGGCGATCGATTGCGCGTGGATGCTGGAGGAGATGATCGGCCGGCCGACGATGGGACATGTCTCAAAAGCGGGCCCTTGTCCGATCAATCCTAAGGATTGGTATGATCCGAATATGCCGTTCGTGGAAACCTTTGAGCAAGCGCGTCATTTTCGCTTCGGCCCGGACGCCTATAAAGATGGCCAAAGGCCGTGGAAGGAACCGATTCCCAAACCGCACGCCGCATGACGGAAACTTTTTTCGCGGGTTGAAGCCGGTGGGGAATATTAGGGACGTTGTTGTCTAGGTGGAATAAGTCTCTCGCGTCCACAATTTCCAAGAACCCCTAAGCGGAGTAATTCCCCTTAGACAACAACGTCCCTCAACTCGAGCTTGAAGCACTCATCGCACCCGAGGCAATCGCAATGGCGGGCACGTACATCGTCACGCTCAAGTGCAAAGGGAAATCGTTCCCCGAGTCCCATCGGGACCATCTCGTGGTCCGGATTGAAACCGTAGCGATTTGTGTTATCGAGGACGCCTGGTGAGGCTCAAGCGAATCAACGAAGATAGACTCGTCGCAGATGTCGGTCCGCTGTCATAAAACAGCAAAGGTAAAGACCCTGATGACTGACGATGTTAGCACCACGATGATCTACACGCACGTGTTGAATCGAGGTGGTAGAGGCGTGAACAGCCCGGCTGATCGTCTATGATAACGGGAGCGGTGGCCGAAATAAGCCGCCGTTCGTTAGGGAGATAACCCGCCGCCCCGGTCGGCTTTTGACGGAAAATTTAACGTTGACAAGTTGGCGTACCTGGTGGATATTGCAGCCGATTTGGATTTTATTGTCGGAGCCGCCGCCGGAGATAAGCCGACCGGCATTTTTCTCTGCCTAATGCGGGTCACTTAATAGTTAGGAGAATCCTTAGATGAACATTCTTCATCAAATCCTAAAACTTTGGCTACCGACCAAACCGTCGAGTATGATAGCGGGATTGTCCATATCGCTAGGCTTACTAGCAATGCGTCTCCCGGAGTTTCTGCTGAAATTTGGAGTCCAATTGCAAGACCAAATAGCACTGTTAGTCCGCATAACAATGCCACTCCTCCTATGGCTCGCTGGCTCATTGGTCGTTATTATCCTCCTGTTACGGGTGCTCGCCCAACAAAAAAAGAAGAACACGTCGCTTGAAACGGAGCGAGAGAATCAAAAGATCGCGCTGAAAAATTTGCAAGCTGAGATTCAAAACCGCAACGCGGAAATTAATCACCTGCGCCAAGAAATCAAGAGTCTTAACGATGTTCTCCATGCTCAGCCTAATCAAGACAAGTTTGATCCACGTTTATAACTCTCTTGGAGAAACGCAATGCCCAACAATCTCGACGACGCCGTTGAAACAACCACAGATGGGAAACGTAAAGTCTTGTGCATATATCTTACCAATCCGTTTTTTGGGAGTCCCGAACGGACGTTGGGCGATTATCGCACGGAGCAGCAAGAGGCCCGTGAGCGTCACGCGATGCTCCAGGAACAACATCGTCTTCTCGCAAAATCTCTACGCTGGAACATCGTCCTTGCTGCCGCGACTCTCGGTATTGCCCTTGCGACCGCTGCTCTTGTTGCTGTGACCATATACGAAACGCCAGCAGAGAGATGGCAACCGCCAACAAAACAAGTGACGCCGCTAGAGCCGCCATCATCCGGTCATTCCAAACAATGAGCCTATCGAATGTCATTTAAAAACCTCCCAACCATCGGGTTGACAGGGACGCTGAAAAACACGCCCGTCACCCTTAGCATTAGCCTTGTGGAAAGATGATGCAATGGTCCCGTTGTTCTTCCTGCCCGGTCATGCGAAAGACGTTGCGTATCTCAACACTCGAGATCACCCTCGTGGCGAGGAATCTCGGGCGTTCTGTGAAACGTTGTGGGTGCGATATCACACCCTTGCGGACCCGCACTTTCGCGAAGACGCGCGGAACCATTTTCTCCAGCGCTTCTGGGAGATGTACCTCGCCGTGACGCTGCTGGAGCGAGGCCTACGCGTCGAGCGGTACGGGGACGAAGGTCCAGAGTTCTTTGTCTTGGTTGGTGGGCGACGACTTTGGATTGAGGCTGTCGCTCCAGGACCTGGGGAAGGTCCCGATCGCGTTCCAGAAGTTGTCTACGGCGGCAATTTCGTTGAAATTCCAGTCGAGAAGATCCTGCTGCGTTTCACCAACGCTCTTACCGAAAAACGAAATCGTTACCTTGCGGCCCTGAGCAGGGGCATCATTGCACCAGAGGACATGTATCTTCTAGCGTTGAACAGCAGGCGCATTCCTTATGCGCCATATGAGAGTTCGATGCCCTACTTCCTTCAAGCCTTCCTTCCTATCGGGCCGCTTAAGGCAGAGTTCGATGTGAAGACTGGCGATATGACGGACAGCTTCTACGGGTACCGGCCAGTTGTCCGGAAACTAAAAGGGGCTGAGGTGTCCACCCGCACCTTCTTGGACTCCGAGGATGGTTCCTTCTGTTCCGCTATTGTCCATTCTGCGGTTGACTGTGCAAACCATCCGGTCAGTCTGGGAGACGATTTCTCTATTCTATATAACTCGGCTGCGGTCAATCCCGTTGATGCATCGGTATTCTTCTGGTGCAAACAGTTCTTTGTTCGTGATAACCAACTCCAGCGTGAGGAGCCTAAGTCCGGCGCTTCAGACCGATCACCGAAAGGCGACGGCTGAGGTTTGCGTTAGACCATGGTGGCAACTCAGTATGAGTGAAAATAGTTCACCTTTGCTAGGGCAAGAAATTCAGACGAGAGATCGTATCCGAGACCAGATGTTGATCGAATCGGTTTTCAAATTCCGACTGTTTTTTGTTGGATTCGTTTTTGCCATTCTGTCTTTCGCAATGCAGTGCTCTGCCGAAGCCGAAGAGTCACGGATAAAGTTCTGCGAGGCTAGTGCGTGGTTTTTTCTAGCGCTCGCCGGCTATCTGGCGTTGAAGGACTGCGCAGGCTTTGCCGCAAAGATAACCGAGAAAACTGCTGAATGACTGGAAGAAAGACCCAAAAGATGGATGTGGTTTTTGTTCTTAGCGGGTGTCGTCCTAACTTATGCTTGCAAAAATTTTGGATTCCTTTTCGCGGAATTGATGGCTAGGTCTAACCCGGTGCTGGCGGGTATCGGCTAGCAGCTTTTGCTGATCGTAAGTTTTCGTTTACGAGTCCTAGCTCAAATTTCCCGTAAGGCCTAATTTAGCCCGTAATCGTAGCCAAATTGTTCATTGAACACCCCCGGCTATGAGCATACAATTGGCCGGTAGAATTAACACGTTGTTCATAAGGAATTAAAGCGGCTCGGGCAAGGTATAGTTTGACAATCGTTATGTGTCGGTTTTTCCCTTCTACGGCCAATCTTTTGTTTGTGGTCGCTTTGATAGCGGTTGGCTGTTCAGAGTCGGTTTCGCGTTACGCAGCGCAGACAAGTTCACCTAAAAGGTGCACTTATATCTCATCTATCAGTTTCGGACGTGACACCAGCCTTCAGGACTGCATAGCGCTAGCGAACATGGGGGACGGAGAAGCCGCATTCAAGCTGGGCGAATATTATTCACGTTCTTTTAGCGGCGGCACATCGGAAGCCAATTATTGGTACGGTAAAGCAGCCGACTTGGGGAACGTGAAGGCGATGCGAGAGGTATTCGATGCATATTATTTCGGTTTCAAGGAGCCCAAAAACACCGCAAAGGCGGACGAATACCTTTTGAAGGCTTCGGAAAATGGTGCGGAGTGGGCACAACTTGTTCTGGCAAGACGCATCGAAAAGACCGACCCGCAAAAAGCCGCCGAGCTTTATCTCAAAGTGGCCAGAAACGATAACTGCCACGCACAGGCGAGGATGGCTCAAGCGTACTATCAAGGCGATATCATCGAAAGGAATCCAACGCAGGCCTATTTCTGGTTTCTCCTTGCAAAAGTCGGTGGATCTCCTTTTAGACATTCCGACTATCACGTACTCGCGAGACCACCGAATGAGCCTATTTTGGCTTTGGGGACTAATCCGGATTTATGCTTACCCAAACTAGACTACGAAATTGAGTCGTCCCTTCCCAAGGAATTTGCTCGGATTGCACAAGATGCAGCCACGAATTGGAGGAGAGGTCGCCAAGAAGACATCCTTCCTCTACCAAGCGGCATCGAAGTGGCACTTCCCTCCACAAAACCTGGGCATCAGGATGATCCAGAACGTTCCTCCAGGCCAACTGAATCACCACGTACCCTCGACCCACCTAAAACACAGGATCCACTGAGAAAAGAGCCACCACCCACAATACGCGTTGCGAGTTTGCCTAAATGGGCACCACTCCGCATCACAGAACAACCTTCGACTCGTAATAACCCCAAGGGGCGTACTGAGCTTTTTAAACTCATTTCGCGGTCAATATGGGTTGTGGTTGCGGCGCGAACTCAGAGTGATCTACGGCGGGGCACTAACATTGCCCAGGGGTCGGCTGTAGCTGTAACGAAAAAACAACTATTGACGAACTGCCACGTTATAGAGGGTCGGCCATTGGTCTGGGTAAAACAAGCCAATAAACTAACCCGCGCAAACGTCATCGCGGGAGATTCGCCGACCGACCGGTGTATTTTATCCGTCGAGCAGGTTAGCCTTGATCCGGTCAAAGGTTTTCGGAAATATGAGGACCTCATGGTGGGCGAGGAGGTTTACACAATTGGCTCGCCTAGCGGGCTAGAGAGCACGTTAGGCCAAGGAATAATTTCGGGGCTTCGCCAACTCGATTCACAACGTCTTATACAAACGACAGCGCCCATTTCACCAGGGTCCTCCGGTGGTGGGCTTTTTGATCAATCAGGAAACGTCATAGGTATTACCACGTTTATGGTCGGTCAGGGGCAGAGTTTGAACTTTGCAATCGCCACAGAAGATTACTTTCGCTAAAAACCGAGTTGGGGAAAAAATGGGGTCATCCCTTAGAGGAGGGAAAGCGGACATTCTGAATTTTTGGGCCTAACCTTCAGCTTCATACCGACGCGGAATACACGCGGCTGAGCACGGACGTTAGCCTTTAAAGAAGACTGCGGCACCGGGGTCAGGCCCAATAATCTTGACAACCTTTCCTGAACCGCAAGCGGCGATGAGTCTAACAAAGACTTGAGACGAGAGACGACTATTTTTTTTAAGCTGTCGTTTTTGCGTGAGCAGGGACCGACTTGAACGGCTTGAAACATTTCAACGCTTTAAACGATTCGTAGGGTTTCAACCGCTTGAACTCTCGATCCTTTGAAGCGGCGTCAAACCTAATCACAAACGATCAGGAGTGCGAGGGAAAGCGGCTTTTGTCTGACAACTCGGCGTGACGGCGAGAGGTTCGTCCACAGGTTCCGTTCACGTTGTTTCAAACGCCCGTCAGACATTTATGTCGGACTTGCCTAACTTTCGCGGGTATCGCTTTGGGAGAGCCGCCGTTGAGCCACGCTAATTCGTGATCATGCTCGTGAGCGTGACTCAACGACAAGGATGAATTATGAAGGATGAGGGATGAAAAGGGCAACAACGTGGAGTCGAGCATCGCCCTTATGCGCCGCGCGGGGTCTGCGATGATCTTGGAGAGTTCGCGGTCGGAGGTGCCCAGGGTAAAAAGAGTAGAAACTTAAGGGACGCTGCTGATGGCGTTGAATGACTTCTCGCTAGGCTCTGCCCACTGCCGAATAAAAATGACCGATCTCACGTTTAGGCAATTCTCCCTTTGCATAGAAAAACTAGTCAACCTAGACCACAAATTCGCTTTAACTCCATAGTCCGCCGACCGCGCGCGTAGGCTTGGGTTTCGCTTTCTTGAGATGCATACTCCAGTGGAGTATAGTTGGTTATGCAGACCATCGTTGAAACGCCGGCCTACTTAAGCGACGCCAGAGGCCTTGGACTGACGGAAGCTGAGCGGGATTTCATCGTCGCGTGGATCGCGGCCAACCCGGACGCCGGGGACGTCATCCAAGGCACGGGAGGGGCGCGCAAAGTTCGCTTCGCCGGAAAAGGCAAGGGCAAAAGCGGCGGCTACCGGGTCATCACTTTTTACGCCGGGACGCGCATGCCGACATTTCTCCTCAACGTGTTTGCGAAAAATGAGA
>JBGPIK010000078.1:0-20267 GCA_041484845.1 Binatia bacterium
AAGCATCTTCTCACTCGGGGAGCGCAGGTGCTCGATCTTAACGAAAGGGTACGCCTCTTGAAACTTTCGGCTTAGGGCCAGGGAGTCCTCCGCAGTCGTGCTTGAGTACCAGACCAGGCCACCCTCTTTTTTCGCCCCGTCACGGAGTTTGGTTTCCCTTTCGCTGCCGCGCCATTTGGAAATGGCTTGCAAGGCTGCTGCACGGGTCTGAGCGGGCACAATCCCGGGTACGAGACTCATACAGATTAGGAGTACCCCGGCGTGCCATGCGGCCATCCTGTGGGTTTTTCTGCTCTCCAGCGAACTCTTGCTTTTCGATCGCTTCATTGCTGATCCTCCCTCATTGCGCGCGGCGGCGTCTTTTGATGATTTATGCTATCGAATCGACGCTTATCTTGTACTCCCGACTTACCCCGCCGTGTCAAACGAAAACCGTGGCCGGTGCCGGAGTCGCGCCTTGGCGTTGCGATTGTTGTCAAATCAGACGACGTCGGATCGTGAGATTGATTTCCGGATAAGTATCTCCATGGGTGGAAAGCGAATCGTTTGCGATAAAAGTTTTGTCCTCTGGATCAACGAAAAGAAGGCGCAGAGGAACGGGCTAACTCATCCTCGATTACGCTCGGTCCAACAGCCCGAATTGCAGGATCATCCCCAACTCATCGCGGGTGACCCACTCTTCCATGATTTGCTGGTTGTCAAAATTGAAAATCGCAATCGCATTCCAGGTCACGGTTTTGCCGGTAACGTCGTAAGTGCCTAGGCGGGAGCGCCATGTGCCGGCTCCCACTCCGCTATGCGACAGTCGCGCGACCAAGCGATCGCCGCATCCGAAAAGGTCATGTATCTGGGTTTCAAACCGCGAAAAGGTCTCCTTGCGTCGTTGTGCTACGCCACGCACGCTGTCGATTCCCACGACCGTTCCGCCAGGGCGGTGCATAACGCACTGAAGGTGAAAGAGTTCCTCAACGAGTTCCACCTTTCCCTGGTCAAGCACTTCGTGGAAGTAGCGTCGTACCACCTGTTTTTCACCCGACAAATCCTTCGTCGAGTTTGTATCCACAGTCATCTTGACGTCCTCCCGTGGTTGCCAACGTACCACCCGGCGGCTCGTGCGCCAAGCAACGGACGATTGCCGGAACGATTATAGTGTGTGAAGCGCGGTATCGAGAGACAAGGTCATTTCAGACTTGCGTATGATTGAGGGTCATAATTGGGGCCAGGTCCAGTATCGCTGCATGCGCACCCAGAGGATCTCGCAAACAGCTTGACAACTGTATGCAAATTCAACAGAATCCACTGCGTATTTCTGACTTTGTAATTTATCTCGGTTAAGTCCAATCCTAGGCATCCGGTTCAGGAGAAGGCAAGGCTTGATAATGAATTTCGATTCCATGAGTGTTTTCAAGCTAATCCTGGTGTTTGTCCTCTATTCTTTTCTGCCGCTGACCACGCTGACTTACTACTTTTCCCGACGCAATCGGAGGCTGGCTGAGGTCGACCGTATCTTTTCGATTTTGAAAATTAATCCCGATTACAGAACGGTCTATGAGACTGAAAGGCTCGGTCAGTACCTGTGGGCGCTGGCCTATGCGTCGGTTGTGTCGTGTGTGGGTCTCGCGGTGCTCTTCTTGGGCCCCGAGATATTCCCGAACGCCGAATTTCCCGGAGTGAAACTGGGTGAGGTCGCGTTCCCGCAAAATGGCTCGAGGCTCGTAGTCGGAATGGCGTTTCTCGGCGCCTACCTGTGGGGGTTCCAGCATATTTTTCGCCGCTACGCATTAAACGATTTGCTCCCCATGGTCTATTATGACCTCAGCATCGGGATGATCCTCGCTGCCACTATCGCCCTGGTAGTCTACAATGCTTACGCAGCGTTGGCCGGCGGCGGCGATTCCAATGGTGGAATTACCTCGAATATATGGCCGACCCTGGCGTTTCTTATTGGCATATTTCCTCAACAAGGGTTGCGTTGGCTTACGGGTCGGATCCCCATGTTGACTCCTGAGAACGATCCTTCCGTGCGCAAAATGCCTCTTGAAATGATCGAAGGCATCGAGACCCACGACATCCTTCGTCTGGAGGAACTGGGAATCGACACTTGCTACGATCTTGCCAACGCTGATTTCGTGCCACTCATTCTCAAAACGCCGTACAGCGCACGGCAGTTGATCGATTGGATTCTGCAAGCAAAGTTGTGCATCTGCTTCGGCGACTCGGTGAAGGAGCTGCGGGAGCACGGCATCAGAAGCATCATCGACTTGGAGCCGTTGACGCAGGAGGAGATTGACGCACTTCCCTTAGAAACGACGGTCACCAAAGTAGCTTTGGAACGAGCTCACAACGCAATCAAGAACGATGCGGAGATCAAGCGCTTGCGCGAGGTGGGGCAGTTGGTGGGTAGGTTCTGGCGGCGCGACGACGAGTCCGCGCGTTCCGAGAGTTAAGCGTTGAGTAATCTGTTGTGCTTCGAGTCTAGACCCGCCCCATCATTGCTCCCCCTGGGCCTGCAGCGCACTTACCTGTCGCGACTCATAAAAGATCCCCGCCTCAGCTAAGTTTCCTCGTCCAAATTCCATTGGCCGGTTGTAAGCCCCCTCGTTTGAGGAAGCTATCCCGCTGCGCCGCAAACTCTGGGCGCCCAAGGGGTGACACGCGCTGCGCAAACATTGGACTTGTCAATATTCCTTGATTTGGCTAGTATCCGGCGCCAGGTAAACGACTCGGCGAGATACCGCGATGCTCGTGCTCCTTTTTGTGCTATCGGGCTTTTTCTTTCCATTCGCTGCACAGGCGGATGGTTTTCGTAATCCATTTCAGAATGCGGCTGCCATGGCGCAAGGCAACGCCTTTGCGGCTCAGGCCGATGATGCCTCGGCGGTTTTCTACAACCCTGCCGGCATGACTCAGTTGCACGGCGTCCAATTCCTCGCCGGTATTGAATTCCTGAATGTCCATACGCACTTTCAAAACGCTAGCGGCGCAACGACTCACAATGACCTTGGCGGCCCGTTCGGCATGCCGCCGCCCGGCCAGCTCTTTCTCACGGCTACGCCCAAAGACCTTGGGGCACCCTGGCTCGGCAATCTCGCGCTGGGGCTCGGCTTGCAGAATCTTTTCGGCTTCGCGTCGAACTACCCGGTGAACGGCCCGCTGCGAACCGCTATCACTTCTTCCGCCTTGCCATTGCTCGACATCAAGCCGACTGTGGCCTACCGCCTCTCCGACTGGCTCTCTCTTGGATTGGGCGCGGACATCTTTACGTTCTGGGACAGCGTGCTCGGAGGAGCCACACAGAAGTTTATCTCTCCTGGCTTGCCCGGCATGCCGGCTGGCGCCCACGTCAAGATCACAGGTTCCGGTACCACGGCCGGCGTCAACGCCAGCGCGTTGCTCACGCTGCTCCGCACGGACAAAGGCGATCCCCGCCTGAACCTCGGCTTTATCTGGCGCAGCCAATCGGATCTGTCGCTGGACGGAGATCTGCGATTGAATGACACCCGCGTCGCCAAGGCGTACTCTGGCCTTCATTTTCCCGACATTTTTACAGCAGGAGTCGCGGTCTGGCCGCAGCGAGACTCCGCGCGCGAGTGGAAAGTGGAGTCGGACCTGGATTACGTCCGTTGGAGCGAGATTCATAGCATCGACTTTCATTTTTCCAACGGTGTTACTTTCAAGAACCCGCAGGAGTGGAGAGATGCGGTTTCCGTCGGCATTGGCACGGAATACAAATGGTTGCGCTTGCATAATTTGCCGGATTGGGATCTGGCGCTGCGCGCGGGCTATCTGTGGTCGATGACACCGGTGCCGGACAAAAATTTCAATCCCGCCTTTCCCGACTCGAACGCCCATGTATTGTCGTTCGGTTTTGGATTGACCTGTCATCCCGGAGGAAAATTTTTGGGATTCAAGGAGTGCGGTCATGCGGGAGAAGCGAGATCTATGCGGGAAAGGATCGGAATAGATCTCGCCTACCAGATCCTCCTGTTTGAGCCGCGCACGGTAGGGGGCAATCCCAATCCGGTCGTGAACGGAAAATATCAGAGTATCAATCAGGCCGTTAGTTTAACTTTTCGGGTCGGCTTTTGACGAGTATCGCTGCAGAGAAACGGCGGACGCCCCCTTCTTCTCTCCCCCGCGAGAAGAGACTGTGTCGTAATATAGTTGACGCCGTATGAACCGTTCTCATGTCATTTCGAACGCAGTGAGAAATCTAAGATCCCTCACATTCGTTCGGGATGACAAACTGATGTTTTGGACATTACGACACAGTCTCGAAGGGGGGAGATATAAGAGGGGGTGAACTGATGTTACCGCTGAGATACGGAGAAACGCTGAGGCGAATTATTTCTTTATGGCTCTAGCCAAAACCACACGACCTACGGTAACGGGTAGCTTGGCCAGGCCGCGGTTGTTCCGCTGGCTCGATCACGCTCGCAAGGCGCCGGTCACCTGGGTATCTGCGCCGCCCGGGTCCGGCAAGACCGTATTAGTCGCGAGCTATGTGGCTACGCGAAAATTACCTGGTTGCTGGTACCAGATGGATGACGCTGACAACGATCTTGCGACGTTCTTTTATTTCTTGGGATTGGCAGCGTCGAAGCGACGCCGGCCATTGCCGCTATTCACACCTGAATACCGTCAGGGGATCTCTACATTTACGCGGAACTTTTTTCGCGAGCTGTACAGCCGCTTGAAGACTCCCTTCGTTCTTGTCTTTGACAACTACCAGGAAGTGTCCGTTGATTCGGAGCTTCACGACGTGATGCGCGACGCCGTTCTGGAGTTGCCGCAGGGAGGACGCGCGATCTTTATCAGCCGGAGCGATCCACCGGCGAGCTTCGCGCGGCTGCGGGCCCAGCAAGCGCTGGAGATTCTTGGCTGGCCTGAGATTCGATTCACAGAGGCGGAGATGAGTGGGTTGGTTCGGAAGCTGGCGCTGGGACGGCGCAAAGAAACGATCCCTCAACTCTATGAATCAGCGGATGGTTGGGCTGCGGGACTTGTCCTGCTGCTTGAGCATCAGGGGAACGGCCACGCAGCATCGAATCAAGGGAAGCAGTCCTCTGAAGTGCTCTTCGACTATTTCGCTGGAGAGATCTTCAAAAAATTTGCTCCCGAGACAAAAGAGGTATTGCTTCAGACGGCGTTCTTGCCGCGAGTGACGGCATCGATGGCAGAGAAACTCACCGGGCAACTGACGGCCGGTCAGGTTCTTGCCGATCTTCACCGGCAAAATTACTTCACGAACGGAAGAATGGCTGGTGAGCTGATTTATGAGTATCATCCGCTGTTCCGCGAGTTCCTATTATCGCAGGGTGAAAAAGAATACACCGTTGAGCGTCGAGGCGAGATCCGCCGCGGCGCCGCAAATCTCGCCGAGGCTGCCGGCCAAGTCGAGGCGGCAGTCGAGCTTTTCCGCGATGCCGAGGATTGGGAAGGGCTTACGCGATTGATATGTAGCCATGCACCGATGCTGCTTTCGCAAGGGCGCGTACAAACCCTGGAAGCGTGGCTGCACATGCTGCCGGCTGTGATTTTTGACGAAGTGCCTTGGCTTCTCTATTGGCGCGGTATCTGCGGACTGGGATGGAGACATGAGGGGTCTCGGCGCGATTTCGAGCCCGCTCTCTCACTCTTTCGCCACCAGCGAGACACGGCCGGAATCTTTCTCGCCTGGTCGGCTGTAGTCATTTCATATATCTTCGAAGCCCACTCACAACCCCTGGACTCCTGGATCACGCTGATAGACGAGCTAATGCAGGAGGCTCAAGGCTTTCCCTCTAAGGAGGTCGAGGCGCAAGTAGCGACGAGCATGCTGGCGGCGATTACGTGGCGCCAGCCAGCCCATCCCGATGGATCCTACTGGGCCGAGCGCGCCCTCGAACTGACGCGCCACCACCCCGACCTGGGACTCCGAACCTTGATGGCATACGGCTGGATGGCCTATCACTGGCAACTCGGCGATGTGGAGAAGGCATCCCTTGTAATCGATGATATGCGCAAATTGATACGTGCCCCAGACGTACCGCCGTACGTCGTGTTATGGGCCGGTAACGTTGTCGCGTCCTACGAATGGATGTCTGCATCGCCGTCGTGCTGCGGCCTGGTCGCTGAACTGCTTGAGATCGCGGAAAAAAACGGCGTGATCCATGCCGTGAATTACAGCCTTCTGAGGATCGGGATTATCGCGGCTCTCGATCACGGTGATCTCACGACGGCCGCAACCTGGATGCGTCAAACGGAAAAGGACTTGCCGCGCCTCGGCCCCAATTTCCACTGCTGGTACCATAGTTGCGCTGTTCGCGAGGCCCTCATTCGGGGCGACATCGGGCGGGCATGGGCCCACCAGCCGGAGATGCTGAGGTTCGGACTCGATAGCGGCTGGCCGCTGGATGAGGCATCGGTAAGGCTTCTTTCAGCGCAGATCCAACAGGCCCGCGATGAGGGCGGAGCAGCGCGAGAGCACCTGGAGCGTGCGCTGGAGATCGGCCGCGCGATGCACAGTTCCTATGTCGAGTTCATGGCTAGACTGATGGAAGCCGAGCTTCGTTTCGCAAACGGCGAAGAAGATGCTGGCCTCGGCGCGCTGTGCACCGCCATGGCACTTGGCAAAGCCGGCGGCTTTGTCAACACGCAAATATGGATTCCCGCGGTCATGGCGAAGCTCTGCGCCAAAGCCCTCGAAGCGGGCATCGAAGTCGATTACGTGCGCGGCCTTGTGCGCAAGCGAAACCTCGTGCCGGAAGAGCCGCCGGTCGATATCGAGGCATGGCCGTGGCCGGTGAAGGTCTTCACACTCGGGCGATTCGAAATTCTGAAGGACGACAAACCGATACAATTCTCGAGAAAAGTGCAGAAAAAACCACTGGCGCTTCTTAAAGCGATCATTGCCTTCGGCGGGCGTGCCGTACGGGAAGAAACGCTGATTGATTCTCTGTGGCCTGAAGCGGACGGGGATGCGGCGCATTTTGCTTTGACCAGCGCGATTCATCGCTTACGCCAGCTTCTCGGTCATGAAGAGGCTATCATCCGAATGGACAACGAGCTAAGCCTGAATAACCGCTATTGCTGGGTCGACGCATGGGCCTTTGAGCGCCTGCTCACGCGAGCTGGTGGCGTTCTGTCACATCCCGTCAAAAATAGCCAAGGTTGGACTGAATACCTCCGCTTGGTGCATAGCGCAGCCCAGCTCTATCGGGGTCCGTTCCTCGGCGGTGATGCAGAGGCTCCATGGGCAACAACGCTGGCGGATCGGCTTCGCCGCCGGTTCCTGAGAGAGCATATTCACGCGGGCGAGTACCGGGAGCAGAACGGACAGTGGCAGGAAGCTGTCAACTGCTACGAGTCAGGGCTGCGAGTGGACGCTTGCGCCGAAGATGTGTGCCGCCGCCTGATGAACGCGTATCATCATCTTGGCCGCCCGACTGAAGTTCTCGCCGTGTACCGCCGCTGCCGTGAAGCGCTCGCTAATCAATTAAGTGTAAACCCGTCTGTCGAGACCGAATCGCTGCTCAAGCGGCTGAGGTAAACTAGCAGGGATCTCGACGAAGGCGGTTACGCGGTGGATGCCCGCAGATCGCCCCGCCACCGTCATGCCGCTGGTCTTACGACACTCCACTCAATATTGCACCCCAAAACTGAGAGCAAGCGGAGCATTTCATCCACGGACTTACGATAATTAGACGAATCGAGCAGCCGATAGAATTGGCTAGGGGATGTTCTTAATCTACGAATCACTTCCTGCTTGCTCAAGCCCGAGTCTTTCATTGCCTTAATGGCTTCTACGGTTAATTTGTGCAGCGTTATCTTTCTCAAGAACTCCGGATCCCTATTGTAATCTAGAAAGGCATCCAGATGGACCGAATCTTCCTGGCCCGAGGAAAGCCGGTAAGTAATGGCCCTCCGTCCAAGCTCGGAATCAACGTAGGCGTCGGTGATTTTATTGCGAGGGGTTGGCTTTACTCGAAGCTGGGCGAAGGGAAGGCTGAGAACGCCTTTATGGGTTTCAATTTCAATATTTTTTTTCCTGTTATTTATCCTGACATCCCTGATATTCATAATCGTCCCTCACTGACAAGTTCAGCAATGAGCTTCTTGATTTTCTTAGTTGCTTTACCTTTCATTTCCGCTTGGGCTTCAAGGTTCCACTTAAGGACCTCTTTGCCTTGGTTGAAAACGTGAACATGTTTGGGATCATGATCTCCTGCTCAAGTGATAAAAACATACCCGCCGCGCCTAATCTTGCCCACTTAGATTAATCTTTCAACTCCACCCGGTTAGCCAAACTATTACCATCTGAGGTAATATTACGCAAGCTTTGACCATTGGCCGTTCCGTATAATGACAATGGGGCAAGAGCAAGTGACGAACCCATCCTCATCAGAAATAGTCAAAGAATGATAGAATCCCCGGGTCTAGTCGAAAGGAGGCGAAGCGCTCAACGCATCCTAACGTATTCGGTTCCGAATCTTTTCTGAACCCTCTCACATTTCCTGAATCCGTATTCAATCCGTTATCGCCATCGAATATGCTCGTACCCCGAGCATGTCTTTGGCGTGCTCTATTTGTTCATCGTTTGATGCCATGGCGGTGGGCTCGCCGCACCGATTGAGCGGCCCAAGAGGCTCGTGAGCAACGGAGAAGGTTGATGCCAAAATGGATGCCGGAGGCGGTAGATGCGCCGAACGATGAAGCGGGCCTGCCGTGGGCAGCGAAGATTTTTACGCTCGGCCGATTTGAAATCGTAAAGGACGCTCAGCCGTTGCGGTTTTCGGGAAAGATCCAGCGTAAGCCGTTGGCGCTGCTGAAGGCCCTTATTGCCTTCGGTGGCCAACATGTGTCCGAGGAAAAACTAATTCATGCTCTGTGGCCGCAAGCGGAGGCCGCCGCGGCACGCTTTTCCTTGACCAGCGCCATTTATCGCTTGCGTCGTTTGCTTGGGCACGATGAGGTAATCGTACGCAGAGAGGGAAGGCTGAGCGTGAGCACGGAGCATGCCTGGGTGGACCTGTGGGCGCTGGAGGCGCTGCTCGACCGGATAGAAGAGAATCCTCTAGATCAGCAATCACTCTCGCAAGAATCGCTTCTATGGGTAAAGCACGCAGCCGAGCTGTACCGCGGTCCGTTTCTCAGCGCGGAACAAAAATCGCCATGGGCCATGCCGGTTGCCGAGCGACTGCGCCGCCGGTTGTTAAGGCAGGTCGTGCGGGCGGGCCGGCGCTGTGAAGAGGTCGAGGAGTGGGAAGGTGCGATTGGCTACTACGAAAAAGGTTTTGTGATCGATCCCTGCGCCGAAGACGTTTGCCGTTGCCTCATGAATACATATTATCGTCTTGGCCGCCGTTCCGAGGTGGTTACCGTCTACAATGAGTGCCGGCACGCGCTTATCGGCCGGCTGGGCATAGCGCCATCTGCAGAGACCGAAGCGCTGCTCAAGCAATTGAGCGCGACGGAATTGAGTCCAGCATAAGTGAGAACTTCTTTTTTAAACGGCCCTGTTACCGAGAAGAAAGCCAGTCGTTCTTTGATATGGCCGCCGGATTTTGACCTGAGATTGAGACTGTTATTTGCCGACAACATACGGCTTTGCAACCTGTGCCAAGCGGCTGTCTTTCACAGCCCGCTCTGACGAATCTCCGATAATACGCCTACTTACATCCTGAAGCTGCGGCGCGCGGCTGCCTCAAAATGTCAACCTCCGATACGTTCTACCAGCTAGCAGCAAAAATTCTTCGAATCCGTATGCAATCGGTTATTGCCATTTCTTATATTGCCACCAGTTAAAACAAGAAGCCGGCTTGCGGCATAGACGGCGCGCCGCGGCTCATGGGCGGCTGAGGAAGATGGTTAGGTTTTCGGCTGATATTCGCGAGTAATTGAAGGGGGCATGCAAGAGACAGGGGACGGGTCCAGCCCCAGGTCGTATCCGTTAGAGCGCAGTTTCTTGCTTGTCACTGGAAGGAGGTCGGATGGAGGATTGAAACAAGAGAAAAACAACAGACGCCATGTTTCTATTAACGAACAGCCAAATTTTCTTCTCGGGAGGACATCATGAAAAGTAATACGAGACGTTTCGTATCAATAGTTGCAGTCGGTTTGTGGCTGGCGATGCCGCTAAATAGAGCCCTTGCAGACGACAGTATTTTGGAGAGGCTAACCGCTCAGTGGTGGCAATGGGCGCTTTCCATACCAACGCCCGTGAATCCGCTAATGGATCAAACTGGGGAAGACTGCGTCATCGGACAGCGCGGTTCTATCTGGTTTTTGGCGGGTGTGGGCATCTTTGGAGGAGGCACGGTTGCACGCATCTGCTCCGTACCCCAAGGCAATATGCTTTTTTTCCCTGTTATAAACCAGGTGAACATCAACGCTCCTAATGTCTGTGGGCAAGACGCCAATAATGTTCCTGTCGCAGACTTGCGCGCGTTAAGCGCCGGCCCCATTGATAGCGCTACCAATTTATCCGTTAAACTGGATGGCAAGGACGTTAAGAAGTTACTACGGCGCGTCCGGTCTGAGGTCTTTGAGGTCGCGCTGCCTGAAGATAACGTGTTTGATACCCCATGCGGTGGTCCCGGAACCGTCCCCGCGGGCATCTATTCGCCCGCGGTGGATGATGGATTCTATATGATGCTACCGCCGCTGAAGACAGGGCAACATACACTGCAGTTTCACGCAGAAAATCCAAGCCAGGGTTTCGTCGAAGACGTTACCTACAACATTACGGTTGTGCCAGTATCACTACGATAGGGGTAACGCTGCGCCTTTTTCTCGCCATGCCAGTGGTAGGAATGGCCAGCGCGCCTAGCCGTTCAGGATTGAGACGACTACAAGAAGTCGTCTCAATCCATTGGTCAAGAAGCCTGTCATTGTAGTACGGGCTTCGACGACATCTCACCAGAACCGAGCTGAGGCCCCCGTGATCAGCAACTTAATCGTTTACCGCTGAGGCGCTGAGAACACAGAGGGTCCGCACAATTTCTCAAATCTCTCTCTGCGAACTTTGCCGTACATCGTTGAAAATTTTGCCGGCTTGCGCAAATGTTGATTGCTCAAGCTGAAGCGGAACAATTGACGTTGGTGACGCACGACATGACGTTTCAGCCCTACGCAATTCCGATCCTTTGGACGTAGATAGACCGCGCCTTTGAGCGTCATGACGCGGGCAATGGATGGATCTGAAACCGGTGGATTGCTGTGGCTGTGGCGATTAAGCCCGCTGTTATAAGCAACCAAAACACCTTTTCGGTGGGCATTTTCTCAAAACCTGATGGGCCGCATCCTGTCAGAATCCCGTTGGCTTCCGCTCTGACGAATCTCCGATAAAACAACTACTTATATCCTGAAGCTGTGGGGCACGACTGCCTCAAGACTCCAACCTCCGGTACCTTCCACCAGCTACCAGCAAATTTTTTTGAATCCGTATGCAATCCGTTATTGCGACCCTGATATGAGTCCGTGCGCTATGGTCGCGGAAAAAGAATTTTATTGGTTGGGAGATTTTTTTGAATCGGTATGCAATCGGTTATTGCGTTTTGGCATGGTGGCTGGCGTGAAATAACAAGAGCGGAACCTGGGGTCGTTGGCCGTTGGATAGATCTGGATCGTACTCAAAAAGACAAAAATACAAGGACAGGGAGGAGCAAACAACATGAGATCGAGCAACGAGAAATGGCATCGGCTTCCACTCTATTTGGGCTCTGGTTTTTTACGGAGTGTCAGTAATCGCAAGTTTATCTGTCTTCGGGTTAGTGTTGCTGCGATTGTTTTAACAATCGTGTTCCAGGCCCGTCTCGCTTCTGCTCTGCCGACTTTGAGTATTCAGCCGCCAAGCACAAGTGTATCTCCCGGCCAAACATTTTCCCTCGGCGTGAATATCGCGGGTGTCCAGGATCTGTTTGCGTTCCAGTTCGATCTGAGCTTTGCCCCCGGGATTTTGGCCGCTACAAATATCACCGAGGGGTCTTTTCTCAGTGGACTGCCGCCTGCTATGCCACCACCTGGGAAGCTCGGCGGAGGCGACCCCACATTTTTCATTCCCGGCACGATCGACAACACAGCTGGGTCTATTGCGTTTACTGCGGATAGTCTGCTGGGACCGACTGCGGGCGTGTCAGGGGACGGAGTCTTGGCGACGGTCGATTTCGACGCTCTCGGTTCCGGATCAACTCTCATTGATCTTGCCAATATCCTCTTACTCGATTCACAAGGAGCCGAGATCCCCTTTAGCATTCAAAATGGATCGGTCTATGTGGGAGCGGCCAATGCCGTACCCGAGCCGGCAGCCGCGATTTTGCTTGGCGTAGGTTTGCTAGCGCTTTCGATTATCGGACGGCAGTACAAACTAAGACGGTGAAATCCAGAGATAAGCTGAAAAGAATGTTCTGCTTCTTACTCGGCTAGCTTATCTTGGAGGCTCTATGAAGCGACAGGGGTTGGAGAGAAAAACGGTCGGCGGTCTGGTTTTGGTAGCTCTTTTTACCATCGTCGCGGGGTTAATCGTTTATGCCAGCGCTGTTCCGGATCCAGACGTTAACCATGACGGGATCGTAGACACGAAAGACCTGAACATCATCAAGGCAAGTTTTGGCAAGAGGTGTGGTCAGGTCGGCTTTAACCCACAAGCCGATGTCAATCATGATTGCGTGGTTAACGTCCTCGATCTCTTCATCGTCACGAGCAACCTTGGCAAGACCATCAACAAGCTCCCGATTAGTAATGCGGGGCCTGATCTCCATACTCTCACGGGAGTTACTGAATACTTAGACGGAAGCGATAGCTTCGACCCGGAAGGGGCGCTCATTACTTTCCGCTGGTCATTGGTACAAGCGCCTGCGGGGAGTGTTGCCGGTTTATCAGGCGCGTCCCTTTCCAATCAGCCGTTCACTCCGGATCTGCCTGGCGACTATGTGTTCGAACTCGTCGTGAACGACGGCAAGGCGGACAGCTTGCCGGACCAGATGGTCCTTCGAGCCTATGCCACGAATGCCCCGCCCAATGCTCGGGCCGGACGGAACACAGCAGCGCTGGTAGGAGCAGTAGTTACTTTAGATGGCAGCGCCAGCGACAACGCCAATCATACGCCGTTGAATTTCCTCTGGTCCTTTGTTTCCGTGCCACAGGGAAGTTCCCGGACCAACGCAGACATCGGATTTCGGGACAGTGATATGCCTCAGTTTGTTCCGGATGTGGCGGGAACCTATGTCCTGAACCTTCAGGTAAGCGATGGAAACCTGATCGATAACGACACGGTTCAGGTTTTTGCCAGCAGTCCCAATGCGGCACCGGTAGCTGATGCGGGAGCTGACCACAGAATAAGAATAGGGAGCGCAATCCGGCTAGACGGCAGCAACAGCTTTGACCCGGATGACGGTCCGGCACCGTTAAGTTACGCTTGGAGCCTTATTTCACGCCCGGCGGGCAGCGCGCTCACCATGGCCTCCATCGCCGATGGAGCGACTGCCACGCCCAGCTTTACGCCCGACGTTGCTGGAAATTACCTTTTCCGCCTCAAGGTGAGCGATGGGGATAAGAGCGACGAAGACAATGTTCTGATCAATGTTGTTTTGAATCAATCCCCGGTGGCGCAAAACGATACCGCAACCACGATCCGGAACACGCCGGTTGATGTCAACGTGCTTGCCAACGATGGAGATCCCGACGGCGACCCGATAACGCTAGTCGGTGTTACCCAACCTTCCAACGGAACGGCTGCCGTTAACGTTAGCGGCAGCGTGAGATACACGCCCAATCTGAATTTCGTGGGCGCAGACGCTTTCACCTATACCATCAGTGACGGTCTCGGTGGAACGGCTTCGGCCACAGTGAACGTTACAGTAAACCTACCGCCCAACCAGGCGCCGGTGGTCGATGCCGGAGCGGATCAGACGATCACCTTGCCGCAGAGCGCCGCTCTGGCCGGGACGAGCTCGGACGATGGATTGCCCATTCCTCCTGGAGCGGTGACAATGAGCTGGAGCAAAGTAAGCGGTCCTGGAACAGTGACGTTTGGTAATGCCGCGACTCTAAGTACCACGGCGAGTTTTTCACAGAGCGGCAGCTACGTACTTCGCCTCACAGGGGATGACGGGCAGCTTCAGGCGAGCGACGATGTGCAAGTCACAGTGAATGCGGCTGCGAGCGGGCTCCCGCCCGACCCAGCGACGATAGCGCCGCCGCTGAACCCCACCCAGATCACGAACCTTAAAGACGCCACCCAGTTTCTCTACACCGGTCCCGATGCCATTCAGACCGGTGTCGCTCCGGGGACGATCGAGGCGACAAGGGCAGCGGTCCTGCGGGGCACCGTCATGGACCGCAATGGAACGCCACTGAGCGGCGTGCAGATCAGCATCCACAACCACACCGAGTTCGGCCAAACTCTCTCGCGAGCCGACGGCATGTTCGACATGGCGATCAACGGCGGTGGCTGGCTTACTGTCGATTATCAGAAGGATGGCTTTTTGTCGGCCCAGCGTCAGGTGACTGTTCCCTGGCAAGATTATGCTTTGGTGCCCGACGTGGCATTGATCCAGTTGGATCCCCAGCGCACGCAGGTGAATCTCAACGCTAACCTGCCGATGCAAGTGGCGCAGGGCAGTCCGATCACTGACACCGACGGCACACGTCAGGCTACGCTGTTCTTCCCGCAGGGCACGACAGCGACCATGGTCATGGCCGATGGGAGCAGTCAGCCATTAAACACGCTTACGGTGCGGCTCACCGAATACACTGTTGGTCCCAACGGCCCAAAGGCCATGCCGGCGGCGTTGCCGCCCACAAGTGCGTACACCTACGCCGTGGTTTTCCACGTGGACGAGGCCAGGGCCGCGGGAGCGACGGACGTGCGCTTTGCGCAGCCGATACCGTTCTACGTTGAGAATTTCCTCCAATTCCCGGTGGGCATTGAGGTGCCATTGGGAACCTACGATCAGGGAAGAGCGGTCTGGGTGCCTGGGAACAACGGACGCGTGATCAAGATTCTCAGCATCACCGGCGGCAGGGCAGACCTGGACACCACTGGCAGCGGGACCGTCGATAACGGCACCGGCATCGGCGTGAGTGATGCGGAACGTCAGCAGCTTGCCGGTATTTATGGCACTGGACAGAGCCTGTGGCGGGTATTGATCCCACATTTCGACGAGCCTTACGACCTGAATTGGGGCATGACCCCTGATTGCGACCCGACCACCCAGAGCTGCCAGCCTAAACTACCCGAGCCAAAGCCTCTGGCGGATAACGGAAAGTGTGATGCAACGGAAGCGTCGGGGTCCATCATCGGCTGTGAAACGCAAACGTTAGGGGAGGCGGTGACGGTTGTCGGCACGCCATTTTCACTGCGCTACCAAAGTGATCGGGTGCCGGGCGTAGCTGCCGCACGGCGATCGCTTGACATCAGATTGAGTGGCGCGACGATCCCCGCCAAGCTCCTCTACATTCGGCTCGAGGTCCTGGTGGCCGGGCGGCGTTTTACTCAGAACTTTCCGGCGGCATCCAATCAGCACACCGTCTTTACTTGGGATGGGCGGGACGTCAATAATCGCCCGGTACAAGGGCAGGTTCCTGTCATCGTGCGGATCGGCTATGTTTACAGGGGCGTGTACCAGCAAGTGGCGCGCTTCGCCTCTTCCGACACAGTGGCGGTGTTGTGCCCCACACATGTCTGCACGGGAATCACTGGCGTGCGAGGGCGTCAGGAACTGACCATCTGGCAGGAATTCTCGTCGAAGTTGGGTCGCTGGACGGCGCAACTGAACGGTTGGAGTTTGAGCGTACAGCACGCGTATGATCCTATTTTCGGGGTGCTGTATACGGGTACTGGCAGCGTACGGGAGGCCGCGGAGGCCGCGGCGGTCGGTCGAGTGGTAAACACGGTTGCAGGAGGTGGCCCGCCGCAGGCGACCATCGCCGACGGCTCCCCGGCTACTTCAGCCTTTTTTAGCACTCTTTATGATGGGGTGCCTAGTCCAGACGGTAGCTTTTTCATAGCTAGTGAAGTTGACGTCTGGCGGGTCGGGCGCGACGGTATAATTCACAGAGTGGCCGGGTCTGGTCAGTATTGCAGTTATTTGGGCTGCGGCATTCCCGGTCCCGCGACGGGGGCGCAAATCGTTCCTCGCAGTATAGATGTAGCCCCTGACGGGACGCTTTACATCATGCAGGGACAGCAGATCCTGCAGGTGCGTAACGGTTACATCAGCGTTTTTGCCGGGACCGGGGTGTCGGGGTTTTCCGGCGATGGCGGTCCTGCCACGCAGGCCACATTTTGGGACCCCCAAGATAGCCGCGTCGGTCCGGACGGTAGCGTCTACATTGCCGATGCGAGTAACCATCGCATTCGGCGCGTGGGCCCCGACGGTATTATCACGACCGTCGCTGGCTCCGGAGCCTGGGGGCCTAACGCGGGCGGGTTCAGCGGTGACGGCGGTCCTGCCACGCGGGCTCTGCTCCGTAAACCCTCTGGAATCGCGGTAGCGTCGGACGGCAGCCTTTATATCGCGGACACGGATAACAACAGCATTCGGCGCGTGGGTCCTGACGGCATCATCACGAGCGTCGCTGGCTCCGGGAACCCATCGGGGTTCGCCGGTGACGGCGGTCCTGCCACGCAGGCTCGGCTCCATTATCCCTTTGGAATCGCGGTAGCGTCGGACGGCAGCCTTTATATCGCGGACACGTATAACTATCGCATTCGGTGCGTGGGCCCTGAAGGCATTATCACGACCGTGGCCGGTAGTGGTGCCAACTGGGGCCTTACGGCAGATGGAGTGCTAGCTACTCGGGCAATCCTTCCCCTCCAAACAATCGTCGCCGTCGGTCCGGACGGTAGCTTATACGTCAGGGGTGGGAGTGGCTGGTATCGGATTTGGCGGATTACGCCTCCCCTGCCCGGGCGGATCGGCGACGACTTCACCGTCGCTGCCGAGGACGGCAGCGAGGTGTATACCTTCGACAGCAGCGGTCGGCACTTGTCGACTCTGGATGGCCTCACCGGGGCGCTACGCTACCAGTTCACGTACGATGGGGCAGGACGGCTGGCCAGCATTCAGGATGGCGACGGCAACGTCACCACCTTTGAACGAGATGCGGGTGGCAACCTCACGGCGATTGTCGCTCCCTTCGGTCAGCGCACCGCGACGACCGTGAACGCCGATGGCTACCTGACGGCGGTCACGAATCCTACCGGCGAGTCGGTCAACCTCACCTACAGTGCGGGCGGACTCCTGTCCACCTTCAGCGATGCGCGCGGTAGCGTTTCGCGCTTCACGTACGATTCTGTAGAGCGGTTGATACAAGACGAGGACCCCGTGGGGGGAGTCAAAACCCTGGGGCGCGTTGAGACGAATAACGGCTACACGGTCAGTGTATCCGTGAACACGGTGCCTCCTCGGACTACCACGTACAACATTGAGCATCTATCGACGGGTGCGAGACGCTGGACCCGGACGGATGCGGGCGGTGCACGCACGGAGCGCATAGAAGGCACTGACGGAACGCTGCAGGTAACGTATCCCAATGGAGAAGTGGATACTCTGACAATGGGACCTGATCCTCGTTGGGGTATGATGGCACCCCTAGTCACGAGCGCGACCCGGCGGATGCCGAGCGGGTTGACGCAAACCGTAACCCGGCAGCGCACGGCCACACTGGCGAATCCGAGTGATCCGCTGAGGCTGCGCAGCCAGACCGATACGATTACAGTTAACGGCCGTACTTCCACGAGCACGTATGACGGCACGACGCGCACGCTTACCACGACCAGCGCGGCGAGTCGGCAGACTAGCAGCACACTTGATGCTCATGGCCGTGTGGTGTCCGCGCAGATTGCAGGGCTCCAACCTGTGACCTTCAGCTACGACACTCGCGGTCGTATTTCCACGCTGACGGCAGGCAGTGGAACGAATATTCGCACTACCACCCTCACCTACAATGCCCAGGGGTATGTGGACACGATCACGGATCCCCTCGGCCGCACGACGCAGTACGCCTACGATCAGGCAGGACGGCCAACGCAGCAAATATTGTCGGATGGCCAAGTCGTTAGCGCGACGTACGACGCCAACGACAACACAACCAGCATCACTCCGCCCGGACGTCCCGCGCACATGTTCACTTTCACACCTCTGAACCTTACTTCGGCTTACATTCCACCGGCTGTAGCAGCAGGCACGAACCAGACCGACTACATTTACAACGCTGACCGCCAGTTGACGCAGATAGCGTTGCCGACGGGACAAACAGTTGACCTAGGGTACGACAATGCAGGCCAGCTCAGTGCTGTGACCGTCCCGCGTGGCCAGATCGGCTATACGCGTGACCTGAGTAAGGGCCTTGTAACGAGCGTCGCCGCCCCGGGTGGCTTGGGTATTGGCTACACTTATGACGGCGGGCTAATCACGTCTGAGGCGTCGAGCGGCACGGTTGCAGGCACTGTGGGTCGGGGCTACGACAGCGACTTCCGCGGCACCGCACTCACCGTCAACGGCGGTAATTCAATTGCTTTCGCTTACGACGCAGATAGCTTGCTGACGCAGGCAGGAGCCCTAACTTTGAGCCGCTCCGCACAGAACGGGCTTATTACGGGCACAACTATAGGTGGAGTCAGCGACACGCGTGGCTACACTGGCTTTGGGGAGGTAACTGATTACAACGCGAGCTTCAATAGCTCAAATGTCTTTGCCACGCATTATACCTACGATCAGCTCGGGCGTATCTCGCAAAAGACAGAGACGGTCGGAGGCGCCACTAATATCTTTGACTACATCTATGACCCAGCAGGCCGCTTGAACGAGGTTAAACAAAACGGCTTGACCGCATCGCGCTACACTTACGACAGCAACGGCAATCGCTTGAGCCGTGTTGCAGGTTCAACAAGTGCTGGCACGTACGATGCGCAAGACCGTCTGATGCAGTATGGTAGTACCACGTATGCGTACACTGCCAACGGCGAGCTTGAAAGAAAGACCAACAGTGGCCAGACGACAAACTATCAGTACGACGAGTTGGGCAATCTGACAGCGGTGACACTGCCGAACGGCACTCAGATCGCCTATTTGATTGATGGACGTAACCGCCGCATTGGTAAAAAAGTGAACGGCACACTGGCACAAGGATTTCTGTATCAAAATGGCCTTCGCCCGATTGCTGAGTTGGACGGCAGCAACAACGTGATCAGCCGTTTCGTTTATGCAACGCACGTCAATGTGCCTGATTACATGGTCAAGGGTGGCGCGACCTATCGTATCATCACCGATCAGGTGGGCAGTCCGCGCCTCGTGATCAATAGCGCCACGGGGCAAATCGCGCAGCGGATGGACTACGACGAGTTCGGCAATGTACTTTTCGATAGCAACCCCGGCTTCCAGCCCTTCGGCTTTGCGGGCGGACTCTATGATCGCGATACGCTTCTCGTGCGCTTCGGCACGCGGGACTATGATGCAGAGACAGGAAGGTGGACTGCGAAGGATACACTCCTATTTAACGGTGGAGACCCGAATTTCTATGCGTATGTGCTGAGTGATCCAATAAACAGGTTTGATTCTCCGGGGTTACAGTCGAAGGGGATTACATTTCGAACCGCCCGAGATGCTGCGCGGCATGCGCTCGCCGATATTTTACAAAAATCGATAGATGAGGACGTAGAGTATGGCGGGCTAATTTACTTAAATCCTGATGGAACGTATTCTTATACACCAGCCCGTACAGATAATTTAAAGCATACAGTATATCCAGGTAGTCCCAGTTCGTGCCCAAGAGGCACTCGGCTTGTCGCGGATTATCATACTCATGGCGATGAGAGCCCTGACTACTTTGGCGAGGGATTTTCGGCAAAGGACATTCTGACTGCGCACTCTACCAAGGAAAGAGATTATCCAATTGATTCGTTCCTTGCCACACCAAGTGGAATGTTCCAGCAATATATATGGTCTATCGATGTAACTATTCGCCCTGAACCGCTCATCCCTGGTTCTGGAAAATGAAACTGGGGGTAGCTGGGCTGAGAAATAACTGGACTGGGGCACAAATTCGGGGCAGGCTTGTATAGGTGAATGGAGTTTAGATCAATTTTTATGAATCGAGTCGTCTATCTGCCAATCGCAAAGCATAAGCCGACAAAAACTCTTAGTAGAAGAGTTTCCGGCCCACATGCGCAAGAGCTTGCTCACGATGTGAAGAACTGCATGTCAACACTGCTTTTGGCGCTCGCGACTCTTGAGCGCGACGGTGATCAGTGGAAAATCACTGCGCGCGGGCGGCAAGCTTTG
>JBGPIK010000079.1:0-20098 GCA_041484845.1 Binatia bacterium
ACTCAGATTGCCGCCTCTAGCCAGCAGCAATTAGCAGGGATGGATCAAGTGGCCATGGCCATGGAGAACATTAAACAGGCGAGCGCGCAAAACGTGGCTGGGACTAAACAAGCGGAGACCGCAGCGCAAACCCTCAACGAGTTTGGCCATAAGCTAAAACAGCTGGTGGAACGATACGAGGTAAAAACTAGTCCTCAGCCGCCAGCGCGTGGCTAGAGGCCCAAAACAGGCCATTGAATATCTGCGCGGAGATAAGTGATGAACGAAAAAGACAGTGACTTTTTAAGCCGCCTTCTTTCGACGTTCAAGGTCGAGGCAGAGGAACACCTTAAGCTCATGATTGCGGGGCTGCTAAAGTTGGAAAAAACATCGACAGTGGACGAGCAGTTGCGTACCATCGAGAACATTTTTCGCGAAGCCCATAGTCTGAAGGGCGCGTCCCGAGCGGTGAACATGAAAGAGATCGAGGCCCTCTGCCAATCTCTAGAAAACCTCTTTGCCGCTTGGAAGCGCAAAGATCTCGCTCCCTCGCCCGAGCTGTTCGACATCCTCCACCAGACTGTGGACGGCCTCGGCCAACTGCTTTCTTCCACAGACCGCGAACTTACCGCAGGCGTAAAAGCCCGGGTCCGAGAACTAGGTGAGAAACTAGAGAAGGTACTGAAGGAGATTGCGCCTGCAGCCAAACAAGAAATCCCGGAGAAAAAAGAGCAGGAACAGCCTGAGGCCTCTCAAGCGGAGGCTTCCCAACTCCCGTTCGATGGGAGACCCGTTTCAGCGGAGACCTTAAGAATAGGGACGGCAAAACTGGATGCCGTTTTTCTCAAAACGGAAGAGTTACTGTCAGCCAAGCTCGCTACCGGTCAACACGCCACCGATTTAAGAGAGATCAACACCGCCCTGTCGGCATGGAAACGAGATTGGGCAAAAATCCAGCGCGAGGTGGGAACGACCCGGGGAAACTTCGAAAAGGACGCTCGAGATGGCGCAGCGGGGAATGGACGGCTCACGAAAATCATTGAGTTATTAAATTGGAATTACCATGCCGTTACAGGAATCGAGAGCAAGTTGACCGCTTTGGGCAGATCGGTGGAACAGGATCATCGAGTGATAAGTGGAATGGTGGATGATCTACTAGCAGAGATGAAAAAAGTGTTGATGGTCCCCTTCGGGTCGATGCTGGAAAGCTTTCCCAGTTTGGTCCGTAACCTCTCGCGCGATCAAGGCAAAGAGGTAGAGCTGTTGACCGAAGGGGGAGAGATTGAAGTCGACAGACGGATCCTGGAGGAAATGAAAGATCCTTTCATTCACTTAGTTCGCAACTGCATCGACCACGGCATGGAGAAGCCGGAGGAACGTGAGACGAAAGAAAAACCACGCCGAGGGACGATCCGAATTACGGTAGCGCAAAAGAACGGTCGCAAGGTTGAGATCCTCGTCTCTGACGATGGCAGGGGCATCGATCTGACAAAGGTTCGAGCATCAGCCCTTAAGCTGGGCCAGATCACACAACAGGAAGCTGAGAATCTCGGCGATCAAGAGACGCTGGCGTTTATTTTCCGCTCCGGAGTTTCTACCAGCCCGATAATTACGGAGCTCTCCGGCCGGGGTTTGGGTCTGGCGATCGTACGTGAGAAGGCGGAAAAACTAGGGGGCGTGGTAGCCGTAGATTCGAGCCTGCGAATAGGCACGACCTTTCGTGTGGTTCTACCGCTCACGATGGCCACTTTCCGGGGGATCCCCGTTCGCGTGGGCGAACATCTCTTTGTTCTTCCTTCTACCCATGTCGCTCGCGTAGCCCAAGTGGAGAGGGCAAAAATCCAGACGGTCGAGAATAAGGAGACCATCCAACTTGATGGAGAGACCGTTTCCCTGGTCCACCTGGGAGATGCCTTGGAGCTTCCAAGGGAAAACCCGACGAAAGATTCCAAAGATACGGTGCTAATCGTACTCATCACCCTCGATGAGAAATGCATCGCTTTTCTCATCGACGAGGTCCTTAATGAGCAAGAGGTGTTGGTAAAGAGTCTGGGAAGGCAACTATCACGGGTGCGGAACGTGGCTGGCGCGACAGTTTTGGCGACAAGGAAGCTGGCACTGATCCTTAACGTTTCCGATTTGATGAAATCCGCCATCAAGGCCGGCAGCGCGGGTCTAAGAGCCGCTCCTCTCTCTTTGGAAGAAGAAACGACAAAAACAACCTCCGTCCTCGTTGTGGAAGACTCGATCACTGCCCGTACCCTGCTCAAGAGCATCCTGGAAGCAGCAGGATACCACGTCAACACCGCCGTAGACGGCGTGGATGGTTTCACCCAGCTTCGCAGCGGCGCGTTCGATATCGTGGTCTCCGACGTGGAGATGCCAAGAATGAATGGTTTTGACCTCGCGGCAAAAATCCGTGGAGACAAGAAGCTGTCTGACTTGCCGGTCGTATTAGTGACCGCACTGGAGTCCCGCGAAGACCGGGAGCGGGGAATAGATGTGGGAGCCAACGCCTATATTGTTAAGAGCAGCTTCGACCAGAGCAATTTATTGGAAGTTATCCGAAGGTTGGTCTGAGTAAAGACTCCATCGTTAAATGGTTTGAGACAGGCAACGAATGATTAAAGTGCTCGTGGTTGAGGATTCACCTGTTGTCCAGGAATTCCTGGTTCACATTCTAAATTCCGATCCGGATTTACGAGTCATTGGAACGGCAAAGGATGGGGAAGAGGCTCTGGAGGCGGTAAAATCTAAGAAGCCTGACGTTATCACCATGGACATTCATATGCCGAAGATGGGCGGTTTTGAGGCAAGCCAAAAAATTATGGAGACCCATCCCACGCCGATCGTTATTGTGAGTGGTAGTTCTGGTGCGGCAGAAGTCGCAAACACGTTTCACGCTCTCGAGGCTGGTGCCCTTTCAGTTATCCCACGCCCGAAGGGCATCGGTCATCCTGAATACGAGACAACCGCAAGGGAATTGATCCAAACCGTGAAGCTGATGTCTGAGGTCAAAGTGGTGAGACGATGGCCGCGATCGATTAAACAACGGCAGGCCTCTTTGGCTCCAAAAGCTACAACAGACAAGCCCGCGCAAGAAATCGGGATAGTCGCGATCGGGGCATCCACGGGTGGACCGCCAGCTCTTCAAACGATTTTATCCCAACTGCCAATTGGTTTTCCGGTTCCAATAGTCATCGTTCAGCACATGGCTTCAGGATTTATCGAGGGCTTTGCGGAGTGGCTGGCGCAATCTTGCCGGCTACCTGTTCATGTGGCTGCCCATGGCGAACACCTCCGACCGGGCCACATTTATGTCGCTCCAGATGGTTTTCAGATGGGGGTCGCGATTTGCGAGCGCATCGTGCTTACCAAAAGTGAGGCCGAGAATGGCCTTCGCCCGGCGGTTGGCTATCTATTCAGATCCGTTGCGGACGTCTATGGAAGAAATGCCATCGGCGTATTGCTAACCGGCATGGGAAAGGACGGAGCAGAGGGATTAAAGCTGATGCGAGAAAAGGGCGCTGTTACCGTCGCTCAGGATAAGCAAACCTCCGTTGTCTATGGCATGCCGAGAGAGGCGCTAGAACTCGATGCGGCAGCGTATGTGCTTTCACCTGACAAGATTGCTGATCTGCTGAAAAGTTTAACGAAGAAGAGTCGTTGAGAGAGCAACCATGAAGGCTGCGAAAAAATACAAAAACAAAAGCGTCGGAATTCTAATCGCCGAGGACAGTCGGACGCAGGCGGAGCATTTGCATCATTTGCTTGAAGAGAATGGCTTTAAGGTCACCGCGGCTTCGGACGGTTCACAAGCTCTTGAGGCAGCCCGTGAGCACAAACCCAGCCTGGTGATCAGCGACATTATGATGCCGGAGCTGGACGGCTACGAGCTGTGCAGGGAAATCAAATCCGATGCTCAATTGAAGGATGTTCCGGTTATTCTGCTTACGTCGCTGTCCAGCCCCCAAGATGTCATCCAGGGTCTGCAGTGCGGGGCCGATAACTTCATCAAGAAACCCTACAACGAGAAGCACCTCCTATCCCGCATCGACTACATCCTGGCTAACCAGGCCCTGCGCAAGAACCAGAGGGTGCAGTTGAGCATGGAGGTTCAGGTAGCTGGGCAAAAACATGTCATCAACTCGGAGCGCCAGCAGATTTTGGATCTTTTAGTTTCCACCTATGAAGAAGCGATTCATCTCAACGAGGATCTGAACGAGAGGCAGAAGGAGCTGGTGCATTCGTATCATTCGTTGCAGGGGATTTACCGGATTGCGGAGGGGCTCAACCAGTGCACCACCGTGCAAGACGTGGCCCACAGAGCCTTGGAGCGGGCGCTGGAGCTGCCAAACGTCCAGGCTGGCTGGATCATTCGCCAAGAGAACGGCTCGGGGTTCCGGGTGGTTTCCGCTCTCGGTTTGCCTCCTGCACTCAGTGACCCGAAGGCATTGGAGGGGGACTGTCTGTGTCGAGAGGGACTGAATTCCAACGGGTTTCCCCACGCGACCAACATTTTCGAATGTCAACGGATGAACCAAGCCAACGGAGATGCGGGAGGCTTGCGTTACCATGCCACGGTGCCGTTGCGCACCAAGGACAGGCTGTTGGGGGCGATGAACCTGGTGGGGGCGGAGGAAGGTCTGTTCAGTAATGAAGAACTTAGAACCCTCGACGGTATCGGCAACCAGATAGCGATGGCGCTGGAGCGCGCCGAGCTGATTCAAAACCTTGAAAACAGAGTCCAGGAAAGAACCGCTGACATTCGGCTGCTCCAGGAAGTAGCCGTGGCTGCCAATGAGGCAGTGAATATTGAGGATGCCATGCACACCATCCTCAAGCTTATTTGTACTCGGATCGGCTGGCCCGTCGGGCATGTCTATCTTCCTGCGCAAGAGGGTACGGGGGAGACCGAATCAAAGGGTAGTTGGCATTTCAAAGATCCCGAACGGTTTGAGACGTTTCGAAAAATAACTGAGGCAACCCGCTTCGCTCCCGGCGTCGGTTTACCGGGCCGGGTCATCGTAAGCACCAAGCCTGAATGGATTTCGGATGTCACCCAGGATGCGAATTTTTTACGAGCAAGATTCGCAGAGGACATTGTCGTCCGCGCCGGCTTTGCCGTGCCGGCGATGGCGGGAAAAGAGGCAGTCGCGGTCATGGAGTTTTTTTCCGATCGTCCTATCAGCCGCGACCGGCATCTGCTGAATATGATGGTTCAGGCGGGAACTCAACTCGGTCGGGTTGCTGAACGAGAGAAGGCAGTCCAAGCAGTTCGGCACATGGCCTATTATGATGCTTTGACCGACCTTCCCAATCGCCTCTTTCTCCGTGAACGCCTTAAGCAGAGCCTCGTCTCGGCAGCGCGGGAACGTAAAACGGTAGCGCTCCTCTTGCTGGATTTGGATCGCTTCAAGGATATCAACGATACCTTAGGGCATCATAACGGCGACCTGCTTCTCCAAGAAATCGGGAGACGGCTGAAAGAGATACTGCCCGAGGCAGATATCGTCGCGCGACTCGGCGGTGATGAATTTGGCATTTTGGTTCCAGATGCGGGCATCAATGACGCCATCCAATGCTCACGTAAAATTCTGGATGCCTTCCAAAAACCTTTTGTGGTGGAACGGCTCAATCTTGCCAGGAAGACCAGCATTGGGATCGCGCTCTACCCGGAACACGGCGAAGAAGGAGATCTGCTTTACCAAAGGGCGGATGTGGCCATGTACGTGGCCAAAAACAGCCCCAGCGGCTACGCCGTATACGATCCAACAAAAGATCAATATAGCCCACGCCATCTTGCATTGATGAGTGAGCTACAGCAGGGAATCGCCAAAGATCAGTTGATTCTCTTCTACCAACCCAAGATCGATCTCCATACGAACCGAGTTGTAGGAGTTGAAGCATTAGTCCGGTGGCAGCATCCCCAGCTCGGCATCATCGCTCCGGACCAGTTCCTTCCACTGGCGGAGCGCACCGGGTTAATGGCGTCACTCACCCATTGTGTACTTCGTGAAGCCTGCATCCAGTATAGGGTTTGGACCGGTCATGGAATGAAAATCAAAATAGCCGTGAATCTTTCCGCCCATGTACTGCACGATACGGAATTTCCAACCCAGCTTCGCACGCTTCTAAAGACGATGGATGTGCCTGCGGATGCTCTCATGTGCGAGATCACCGAGAGTTCCATCATGGGTGATCTGGCGCTGGCTTCGCAAAATCTTAATCAGCTGCAATCGCTGGGTCTGAGCTTTTCTATCGACGATTTCGGGACAGGATATTCGTCATTGGCTTATCTGAAAAATCTACCAGTGGAGGAACTCAAAATCGACAAATCATTCACTCAAAACATGTTGTCGAACGACAAAGACGCGGCCATCGTGCGTTCAACAATCGAATTGAGCCACAATCTTGGGCTACGGGTGGTCGCTGAGGGAGTGGAAAACGAGGAGGTGTTGCAGGCGTTGCGCGTATTGGGCTGTGACGTTGCGCAGGGATACTACATCAGTCATCCCATTCCGGGCAGCAAAATTCCTGACTGGCTGAAGGAGTCATCGTGGTCACTTTAGAAAGTTGGGTTATGAAATCACCGAGTAGAAAAATACAATGTGCGATTGAAATTTTAATTGCCGAGGACAGCCCGACTCAGGCCGAACAACTCAGGCGACTCCTCGAAAATCACGGTTATGGAGTTACAGTCGCGGCAAACGGAAAAGAGGCTCTTGAAGCAGCACTCAAGCGCCAACCTGCTTTAGTTGTCAGCGACATCATAATGCCAGAGATGGATGGCTACGCTCTCTGTAAAGCGATTAAGTCTGAGGAGAAACTAAAGGACATACCGGTGGTACTCCTCACTCAACTTTCTACTCCAGAAGACGTAATCAAGGGTTTGCAGTGCGAGGCTGACAACTTCATCAGAAAGCCCTATGACCCGAAATACCTTCTCTCACGCCTTGAGTCGATCCTGACGAACCGAAAGCTAAGGGGGACGGAGAAGGTTCACATGGGGCTGGAGATCTACCTATCCGGGCAGAGACACTTCATTACCTCAGAACGGCAACAGATTCTGGACCTGCTTATCTCGACCTATGAAGAAGCGGTCCAGCTAAACATACAGCTTGCTGAGCGGGAAAAAAGACTTAATCATTCGAATCATGTGCTCAGCGGACTCTACCGCCTGGCGGAGGATCTCAATAAGGCCGTTACCACGGAGCAGGTTCTTGACAAAGCCATACAAGGAGCGATGGAGTTACCTGGCGTCCAGGCCGCTTGGCTGTCGCTTCGCGAAGGAAAAACCGGCTTCCGGCTTGCTGCGGCAAGGGGCCTCCCGCCCGCGCTCGAAACCCTGGATGCATTCAGCGGTGACTGCATGTGCCGCCAAAAGCTACTTGCGGGGGATCTCGATAGCGTAACCAATATTCTTGAATGTGAGCGCTTAAGCAAAGCAACCGGCGATACCCGCGGACTTCGTTACCATGCCTCTGTTCCGCTGTGGTTTGGTAACAAAACAGTGGGGATTATGAATCTCGCTGGTCCGGATGAGGGGCTTTTTACTGACGAGGAACTGAAGATTTTATATGGTGTAGGCAACCAAGTTGCTGTCGCTCTGGAACGGGCACACCTGCACGAAAATTTGGAAAAAAAGGTTCAGGAGAGAACCGAGGCTCTTAGGGCAGAAATTGAAGAGCGAACCCGGGCACAGGAGGCTCAGGCACGCCTTGTCGCCATCCTTGAGGCAACGACAGATTTGGTGGGCATCTCCGATGTTGAGGGGCATATCGTCTATCTTAACAAGGGTGGCCGGAGGATGCTCGGGATCGGTGCCGACGAAGACGTGTCCGGTCTAATAATCAAGGATAGCCATCCAGAATCGCTACGGTCATTCATTCTAAATGAAGCTATCCCAAGCGCCATTCGTGACGGTGTATGGAGCAGCGAAACCGTCCTACTGCGGCGGGATGGTCGAGAGATTCCTGTTTCGCAGGTGATCATTGCCCATGAGGCCCCTGATGGAACGGTGCAGTGCCTTTCCACGATCTGCCGCGACATCACCGAACGCAAAAGGAATGAACAAGAGATCCAGCATAATCTGGAACGCATTCGAGCCCTGCACGATATTGACGTAGCTATCAGCTCCACTTTGGACCTCCGCGCTGTACTGGATGTCCTGCTAGAAAAAATTGAAATCTTTCTTCCCTATACGTGCGCCAGCACTGTCAGGTTAATGAATCGAAAAACCGGAGTGTTAGAGTCTCTCGGTTGCCGGGGCTTGAGCGAGGAGGAATGGAAAGCACAGGAAAACAGATCTCTCGGGGAGCGCACCAGACAGATAGTCACCACACAGAAACCTCTGGCGGTACGCAATGTTCAAACAGATCCGCGAACCTACAACCCGGAGATCTTTCGCAAGTACGGGTTGGTATCCTATTTGGGAGTCCCTTTGATTGTTCAAAACGAGACCCTGGGAGTTCTCGGTCTTTATACGAAAGAAGAGCACGAGTTTAGCAATAAAGAGATCGAGTTCCTCACCACCCTCGCTGGCCAGGCGGCCATAGCGATCAATAATTCCCAGCTCCATGAGCAGATCTCTTTATCGAAGCGAGAATTGGAGTCAACCAATCAGTATCTCGAAAGATCCCTAAAACAGCTTTCCAGTCTTTACACGGCTCTCACCCCTCTCGCCCCTGCTGAATCCGTTCATGAGATGATGGAAGGAATTATCGAAAGGCTCATGGAAGCCACCGGAGCGGACGCCGCGTTGATACGCATCTCGGATAACGCGACCGGCGCCCTTGCGCTGGCGAGCCAGCGCGGCTTCCCAGATTATTACCTGAAGGCCATTGAAACCGTGGTGCCCGGCTCTTCAGCCGATGGGGTCTATAGGAACGGCGAGATCATTATCGCCCCCGATATTGCTTTAGAGCCACGTTTAAAAGGGAAGATTCAGCTGCAAGTTGGTTTGCGCTCCTGCGCCATGCTTGCCCTAAAAGTACGGCGAGAGGTGCGGGGTATCATTCACCTGGCCAGTCGTAGGTTGGGCTACTTCGACGAGGAGCAAAGGGATCACCTAATGGCCATTGCCCGGCAAATGGGCATCGCGCTGGAGAACCGGGAGCTTTTTGAAAATCTCAGAGCATCAAGAGATCAGCTCGAAAAGGCCAACAAAGTTAAAAACGAGTTCTTGAGCGTTATGTCCCATGAGCTAAGAACGCCTCTCAATGTCATCATGGGCTACACGAAAATGATCCAAGAGGGATTTTTTGGGGAGCTTAATCAGAAACAAACGGAAGGCTTAACCAAGGTTGTGGAGCAGTCCACGGAGCTATTGATAATGGTCAGCGGAATATTGAATGTCACTCAGCTTGAAGCCGGTGAGACAAAAGCAGCCAGTGTTCCAGTTGATTTGAGTCGTTTCTTGGAGATGGTCAAGTCGAGCTATGGTATTCTCTTGAAAAAACAAATCACTCTCAACTGGGACTATTCTGATGACCTCCCCGTAATGCACACCGACGAGGACAAGCTGAAACACATCCTCCACAACTTGCTCAACAATGCGATCAAGTTTACGGAAAACGGGACAGTCACCGTGTCGGTACGGCACTTGCCCGAAGACAATAGAATGCAATTCGAGGTGGCAGACACGGGTGTAGGCATCGCCAACGACAATTTAAATATCATCTTTGAGATGTTCCGCCAAGTTGACAGTTCGGAGACCAGAATGTACGGCGGCATCGGGCTGGGCCTTTACATTGTCAATCGGTACACGGCGCTTCTCGGAGGCACAGTTGAAGTGAAAAGCGAGGTCGGCAAGGGATCAAGGTTTACTGTGAGGATACCTTGTGTAAGCTAACGGTTGCTGAGGATCAGGTCATGAGAAAAAATCCGTTCATGGTTCGACAGGCTCACCACGAACGGGACAGCGCAATATTAGCCGTTCGTCCTGAGCGCGTCGAAGGGCGATCGGCTATTTTTTCTCACGACCTCAGAGTCGGCCGGTCAGGGGATCGAACGAAGCGCTGGTTTAAAGGGCTACCGGCAAGGAGTGTCATAAACATGGAGCACGATTACAAGAAGGAGGTTATCGTCCCTTCTCCCTTGAGGCTGTTTTTCCAGCTGATGGTCATGATCTTTACGGTGGAAGCCGCCATAATGCTCTTTCTCTCAATGCTTTATCCGAGAGAGCACGGCATCCTTATCGACATCGCCGACGCCGTAATATTGGATGTCCTCAGCGCGCCGCTGTTATGGTATCTCATGGTCCGGCCGCTTCGTAACGTCGCCGTTGCCGAACATATCCAGGCGGCGACCATCGTCTCGCGGAGCTTGGACGGGATCATCACCACGAACGAGTGGGATCTGATCGAATTATTCAATCCGGCGGCGGAAGCTATCTTCGGCTATAGGGGGGAAGAAGTGCTGGGCAAGCCGCTTACCTTGTTAATGCCCGAACGGTACCACGAGGCCTATCGAGAGGGGATTAAACGAGCGAGTTCGAAAGTCGAGTCTCGGATTATCGGAAAAACGCTTGAATTGCGCGGGCGGCGTAAAGACGGAAATGATTTTCCCTTGGAACTTTCCCTGGCCGCTTGGAAGGTAGGAAGAGATGCACGATATGCCTGCGTCATCCGCGATATCACCGAGCGCAAGCTCGCCGATAAAAGCGAGCGCCGTCATTTAGAACAACTTCGTATCCTTAACGAAATAGGCCAGGCTGTGAACTCTACGCTGGATCTCCAGGCTGTATTGAATCTTTTGTTAAGCAAAATCGATGAAACACTCCCGTACGCTGCAACCACGCTCAGGTTGCATAATCAACAAACAGGGTCACTCGAACCTGTAATTGCTCGCAACCTCGATGAGGAGCAGTGCAAGAGATCTTCGGAAGTCTACAAATCCATCGCCATGCGCGGCCTCAGCAAAGCAGTTTTTGACAGCGGAGCCCCATTAAAGGTCCTTAATGTCCAGACCGACCCGCGAACCGTTCAGCCGGAGCTCTTTCGGAAACAGGGACTGGTTTCCTTTTTGGGGCAGCCGCTAATCGCCGACGGTGCGGTTCTAGGAGTGCTGGGGGTTTATACCAAGGAGCCACATGACTTCACCGACGAAGAAGTCAAATTCTTTTCCACGCTCGTAGCTCAAGTGGCAGTGGCGATCCGCAACGCCCAATTATACGGACAGATCAGGCAACAGGCCACAGAACTCGAGAAGGCCAACAGGCTCCAGGCGGACTTTACGGCCATGATCGTTCACGACGTGCGCTCCCCGCTGATGAATATTATGTCGATAGCAAGCGTGTTAGAAGATGGGGTCTTTGGCGAGATGACGGCGGAGCAAAAGAAATGGGCCGGTAAAATAATCATCAACAGTTCCAACCTGGCTAATTTGGTCAGTGATATCTTGGATCTCTCCAAACTGGAGGCAGGCCATATCAAGCTGGTGAAGGAGAGATTCGATTTTGGTGAATTCGCTAGAAGTAGCCTGGAAGACTATCTCCCGCGGGTAAAGGAAAAACGCATCTCTCTTAGTCTCAATTTCGACTCGGACGTTGGCAGAATTGACGCAGACCCCCGCCGTTTAAATCAAGTCTTGGGAAACCTGGTCAGCAACGCGATAAAATTCACTCCGGCGGGCGGAGCGATCGAGGTGGGAGCCCGGCGGGAAGGTTCAAAAGGGGTCGAGATGCGGGTCAAAGACAGTGGCGTCGGCATCCCACCGGATGAAATCGGCGGCCTGTTTCGAAAGTATTGCCAGGTCTCGAGTGCCAAGGCGACCGGCGAAACGGGGACAGGCCTCGGGCTCGTCATTTGTAAAATGATCGCAGAGGCTCATGGGGGACGCATTGAAGTGGAAAGCGAGCCAGGTAAGGGCAGCACCTTTACGCTTACGCTCCCTTTGACCAGACAAGAATCCGGCGTTCAAGCTGATGCCGTGCTGTCGTAAAACGAAACCACGCGCTTGGCGCCGCATTTTATCAAGTTCGTCAAAAACGGAGGAGAGAGTCATGGCTGGTGAGGATAGTAGAATGCCGGTCAAGATTTACCTTGCCTCATTGGTTGTTCGGGGTCAGACAGTTACTCAGCACAAGAGGCTGAGTGACTATCTGAATTCGAGGGTAGACGACGGGACGATTTCAGCAAGACTGAATGTTCTCCGACAATTAATTTTGCATCAATATTCACAAACTACTATTGGTTTTTAATAGTACCTGAGCAATACACTGCCGATTCCACTAGCAACCCTCGTTCCCCTTCAGTGGGTGGTCGTGATCGGGACTTCCTACCTCTCGCTTTTCAGCCATGGAACAGTCGCTGAGGATCCGCGGGTTTATTTCCTGATAGGGGCGATCTTAGTCTCCATTCTAGTGCTTCAACGCGACCTGGCGTACTTTCAAAAGCCGGTTGACGACCAAGAGCTTTTGATTGCCATTCAAAAGGCTTTGGGGGAGGCAAGCTAATGCCGAGAAATAAACAAGCGACTTAAGATAAAGAATCGCTGAACAAGTTAACCGTTGGAGGGGTAACCTTTACGGTTCGTTTTCCCGTTTGGTCTTAGTCGGATTTATTAATTGGAGGATCCATGAAAAAGCGCATTCTTTTGGTCGAAGATAATCTTGCTACCGTCGAGGTCATGGAGGAGGAACTGCGGTTTTTGGGCTACGATGTCGTGGTCGCTAAAAACGGCCTGGAAGCTGTTGAAATCGCTACATCGGAACTTCCCGACCTGATCGTCACGGACATTGCCATGCCAGAAATGAACGGCATCCAAGCGGCGTCTCAAATTAGAATCAATCCGAAGACGAAAGCTATCCCGATCCTGGCAGCCACCGCCAACGTCATGCCCGGGGATAGAGAAGTGTGTCTGGCGGCCGGCTGTGACGACTACCTTCCAAAGCCCTTTACCCATCGGGAATTGGGTGTTCGCATTGATACCTTGTTGAAGCAAAAGGGCTAGTCGAGAGGAGCCGAGGGTGAAGTATATAAGTCAACAGCCAATCTGACAGTCGTTGGAGAGGTCCTCGTTGTCGAGCCTATCCGATATTCTGTGTGTGGCAAGTTGTTCGCTAATATGGGAAAACTAGGGCTCTCCGGGACGAGACAAGAAGTCCGCGCTGCAAGGGAACCGCGGTGCCTTCCGAGCCTCGAAGCGATGTCGCTGTTTTTCTCTTGCTGCCAATCTCGGTCTGCATGCGCAAACACGCTCGTCTCACAAGTTTAAGATTGGGCAGCGTCAATAAAATGCGAACCAAGTATCACTCCAGCCTTCGCGCTCGCCTGATCCAGCTTGTCCTTTTAGCCATTTTTCCAGCCATAGGGTTGAGATCCTGTACACCGCCGGTGAAGAGCGGCGCCGGGCCAGCCTCGATGCCACGAGTGAGGCACTGCGATTGGCTCGGGTTGTTTTCATCAGTCACCAGCGGTTGATCGACAGTACTCGTCAACTGCCTTGTCGTTTTATCGCGACTTCCCGAAGTGCGTGGGTACGAGCCGCGAGTCTGCAGCTCCCTATTTTCTGAACTGCTCAAAGGATACACGCCCTATGCAAACTTCAGAACTCCTGACATGGTCTGGTAATAAACCTTAACGTTGCATAAATTTAGGGGTCTGACGGTTCAAGCGGAGCAACCCAGAGCACCGAGATAACGCAACAACGTGGCAATAACTTTCTGCCACTCCCTGGACTTCACTTTTAGTGAAGTCCAGCCGCAGGCTCCTGATCTTGGCTCAAACCCGTGCCAGATCGGCATCTCCCGGCTTCCACGTAGGATTTTTATGCAACTATAGGGTTAACTTTGTCATCCTTTTGGATCGAGTTCTTTCAAAGCGAGGCTATCGGGTGATGACGGCAGCGAATGCCGAGGAAGCTTTAGCGCTGGTTGATAAAAAATAGCGTTTGATCTGGCCATTATCGATATAAGAATGGGCCCGATGGATGGACTCGCTCTTTTGGTTGAGCTGAAGCGGCAGCTGCCCGAACTTAAAGTTATTATGCTGACGGCGTATCCGACCTACGAAACTCGTATGGTTTCGATCAAGGAGGGCGCCTCAGCCTATTTCACCAAGCCGGCAGAGCTTGCAAGATTTCTCGATACCGTTCGCCAGCTGTTGTAGCGCGTGACGCTACGCTGCCGCGGCACAATGGGTGGAGAACAGAGGTAGCAAAATGGCCGGCAAAGTCGCGCGTTGACGAGTGCGGGAGGTTATTCTAGGATCGAAGGGGCGGGGCCATATTTGATCGCGCGCTTGGTTTCGGTAGGTTTGCTCTAGCGCACGGGAAACTTCGTGTGAACTGGCGTCGATTCGCGGGCGCGATTCCACTAAAAATATGCCAGAGGCGGCTTTTTACGTGTGGCGACCTCCAGAGGACCGGAGGGGATAGTGGCGGTTCCTGGGCAAAACGAAGAACGCTTCAAACGCATTTTTAATCATGTAGGCGTCGGAATCGCGCAGACGGACCTTGGGGGCCGGTTTGTCCTGCTCAATCCGGCGTTTTGCGAACTTGTGGGCCGCTCCACGGATGAACTTTTGCAGTTAAGGATGCAGGATATTACCCATCCGGAGGATCTGTCGCGGACCCGCGAATTGTTCGAGAAACTCGTTGCCGGAGGACCAGAGTTCGTCACCGAGAAACGTTACGTACGGCGCGACGGTTCTCCTGTATGGGTCAATAGCAGCGTGTCGCTTGTAAACGATGAGGTCGGCAAGTTTTCGTTCGCGGTCGCGGTAGAGCAGGACATTACCGTTCGTAAGCGCAGCGAGGAGAACTTGCGCGAGCGCGAGGAAAAGTTGCGTCAAAACGCGCAAGAGTTGGAGCAGCAACTTATCGCATCCGGTCGTTTAGTCTCACTAGGTGAGCTGACAGCCTCAATGGCGCATGAATTCAATAACCCTCTTGGGATTGTGCTGGGTTTCACTCAGGACTTGCTGGGCGACATGGATCCGTCGGATCCGAACTATAAATTTCTGCAGATCATTGATGAGGAAGCCAAACGGTGCGAGAAGATTGTCCAGGACCTCTTGGAATTTGCGCGCCCGCGGATCGCCGACTTCATCCGAACGGATGTCAATGAAGTGATCAAAAAAACGCTCGACATGGTTTCGAGCCGACTGTTTAAGCAAAAAGTGGAGGCGATCATGGAGATCGCGGCGGATTTGCCTCCAATCCATGCCGACCCACAGCAGCTACAACAGGTCCTGGCTAACCTTTGTTTGAACGCTCTTGACGCCATGCCGGATGGTGGCAAATTGACGGTTGCGGCGGAAGTGGAAGTACCGGGGCGTCTGACAATTACCGTGGCAGATACCGGCTTTGGTATTGACGCTGTCACACTGCATAAGATTTTCCAGCCATTTTTTACTGCTAAGAAAAGGAAGGGCTTAGGCTTAGGCCTGCCGGTTTGCGAGCGAATTATTAAGGCTCACGGTGGTAGTATAGAAGTACAAAGCGTGCCATACGAGGGCGCGACTTTCAGGATTCATTTGCCAACGAAGTCGTAGGACCGGCTAACAACACGAGAGGCCAGCGTGAAAGCCAGCGTCTGGGTACAGCACTTTTGTAGTTATTTCCATACAAGGTTTATGTAGGAGAAGTACTTCAGGCAGGAAAATTCCTTCGCAATCTCCTTGAAGTGTTTTGAATTTAAACAAGATTCACCGTAAAATCAGCTCATAGCAATTTAATTACCTTGGCTCCGGTTTTGCTGCCATTTCACGCAGGTCCAAGTACGACAGAGAATATTTTCCCGGAACGCAAATTTGAAAGAAATAGAGTTATCGTCGCGATTGCCCGGGCCCTTTAACGCCGTCGTAGTCATCGGGAATCATGCTGCCCTATTTGTGTACGGACTAGCTGAGTCGAGGCTTTGTATCTCGCAATAGTGATCACGCGGCGCGTTGTGATCGCAAAAAAGAAGGGGTAAAGAAAATTAAAGGAAAGTTATGGCCGCAGGAAAAATTCTCGTCGTAGACGACGATAAGAACCTTCTTGAGCTGGCGAGCACGAAGCTCCAATCAGCGAATTACGAGGTCACTACGTCGCTTGAGGCGGAAGAGGCTATCGAGGCCGTCAAAAACGGCTTTTTCGATTTGGCTATCGTCGATATGAGACTTGCTGGTCAGGACGGCATGGCGCTCATGGAACGGCTCCATAGCATCAACCCGAGCATGCCGGTCATCATCCTGACCGGGCATGCGAGCGTAGAAGGGGCTGTAGCGGCGATGCAAAAGGGAGCTTATACCTACCTTACAAAGCCTTTCGATTCGCGGGCGCTGATCTGGCAAATTGCCAGGGCGCTGGAGAGCTGTAAGCTCGCTAGCGAAAATCAAATGCTTAAAGGCATGCTGAAGGAAAAATATGATTTTGCCAACATCGTAGCTAAAAGCGAGAAAATGCAACGGGTATTGGAAACGGTCTCTAGAATCGCTGACACGGAATCCACTGTTTACATCCACGGCGATAGCGGTACGGGAAAGGAGTTAATCGCAAAGGCAATTCACCTGGCTAGCGAAAGGAAAGATAAACCGTTCGTGGCCATCAATTGCGCCGCCCTTCCGGAGAGTTTGCTCGAGAGCGAACTTTTCGGTCATGAAAAAGGCGCGTTCACCGGCGCCATTCGCAGCACTAAAGGTTTATTTACGCAGGCCCACGGCGGGACCATCTTCCTTGATGAGATCGGCGATATGCCTCTGTCGATTCAGGTCAAACTCCTGCGGGCGCTCGAGGAACGGCAATTCTATCCCATCGGCGGCGAAAAGACGGTTCAGATTGATGTACGGGTAATCGTGGCAACGAAGAAAGAGCTGGAAGAAGAGGTAAAGAGGGGCACTTTCCGTGAGGATCTGTTTTACCGGATTCATGTAATTCCAATTCGTCTGCCTCCTCTCAAGGAAAGGAAGGAGGACATCCCCCATTTGGTCGATCATCTTCTAAAGAAAATATGCGACCAGATGAAGAAGAATGTTCGGGGGATTTCTCCACAAGCAATGCAAAAGTTGATGCTGCACGACTGGCCGGGAAATGTTCGGGAGCTGGAGAACACCTTAGAATACGCGGTGGCGATGACTCAGCAAGACATTGTCACAGATGATTTTATTCTCCAGACCAACCTTACACCGACCAATGGAACCCTGGACTTCGGCTTACAGCCAGAAATGATGCCGGGCCAGAGCCCGGTAAAATCTCTGAAAGAGGCCAGAGCGGAATTCGAAAGGGCCTATCTTGTTCGGATTCTGGGCCTTTGCGAAGGTAAGGTAACAAAGGCCGCAGAAATTGCGGGCAAATATAGAGCCGATTTCTATGATCTGCTAAAAAAACACAACATAAAGTTGCACGATTTTAAACGCGCAGATTAACGTTACGATTGACCGTTATTACCGCATGTCGATTCTCGCCCAGCGGCTGGTTTCACTGACTCACCACGGTGATGCCGAAACATACGATCGCTTCTCATTGTAATTTTCATTATCCGAGTTTCTGGAAAACGTAAACGCTCTATGCTAATTTCCCCAAGCGCGGAGTTAGCGGTCAGATGCTTGTAAAGCCAAGTAGCTTGGCTCGACATATGTCAACAGAACGGCGCCCGTAGCTCAATTGGACAGAGCACCAGACTACGGATCTGGGGGTTGGGGGTTCAAATCCCTCCGGGCGCGCCAGTGATTTCAATAACTTAGGCCATTTTGTAACCCCGGCCAAAAACACCAAGTCTCCAAAAAGTCTCCACGAAGATTTTTCTAACGGCGCCGTTGCCCGTCGCGTCGACGTGCGATTGCGCATTTCTGCGCCTCACTTGAGGTCAAGAAACAGGAAGTCTCAGAAGCGGGGTTGCACCATATTGTTATCGAGGGACTGCTAAGGTGCCCAAGATGCTGCTGCTGTTGTTAGTGCTGATCGCAATGAATTTTATCTTCGCCGCGGTTTTTTTCTAAATTCGGTCGATGAACTGGACGGCGGAGATTTAACGTGGTGCGCAACTCATATCTTCATGACGGCATGTAATGCAGGAATCGGAACGTCGGGGCTTTCTAAATTGTGGAAATTGCTGTGATCATTCCTCCTAAAGGTAACACCCTAAGAACGAAACCACCAAGCTCCAGTGGGACGTCGAATACGAGCTCGGCGAACCGTCGCACGAATCCCGTGCGATCATGACCGAAGCCGTCGAGGCGATGTTCGACAAAGAACTCGGCGAGTTCGAAGGGGGAGTCCAGGAATACATCGAGATCGAAGCGCCGATGATTCGCATCATGGAAGGCGAGCACAAATATGCGACGGTCGATGATCTCTACGGGAGCGGCCATCCGCCCGAAGCCGGTCGTCGTTGTTCCCGGCGCCGCCATCGCTGGCGTTTACAATGCTGGCGAAATGCCCGAATCCGTCATGGTCCAGTTCGCGCGCAATTTTGTGGTGGATCTCGCCAATTACACCCCGGCCTCGGCGGAGAAAGGCTACCTCTCCGCCGCGCGCTACATGAGCCCCGAGCTTCTGAGCCGCTTTGAGCCGGTCGCCCGCGCCCAGCTCAAGCAGGTCATGACGAACAGGGTGTCGCAATTTTTCACGGTTGACTCTTACAAAGTCGAGGGGAAGCAACCGCGTGTGGTCAGGTTCCCGGATGCCCCGCGTCGAGGTGCTACGAAGCTAGACCCGACACCGCTTGCGCGCCGGAGTTAATGAGAAACGGTCAAGATTCGCAAGAGTTAAAGGCGTGACCCCGTAAAATAAGACAAAAACAACCCGGAAGTTTGAACTGCCGCGAGGCTTTGAACGGAGCGCAGCGCTTGAACGTCGGGAACGATTGGAACCCATCAACTCACCCGCGACACTCCCCCTTGGCATCTGGCCAGCCATTCGCGTAGAATCTGGAGCGTTAGGTGACCGACAGATGTTTTATGCGTTTAGAAAAGAAATCCGAATCGAGTAAAAAAGCACCATCGGGACGAGCGTCCCAATGAGAACAGGGCGTTCGAGTTGGTTGCCAGGCTGGTGTTAAAGACTGAACGTTAGTGTGATCCACAAGCTAAATAGGGGAGCATAGAGACATGAAAACGACTGTTGAAATTCCGGACACGACCTTTCGCCGGGCGAAAACCATGGCGGCTGCGAAGGGGATGAAGTTGAAGGAGCTGCTCGCGGAAGCGATCGAGGACAAGGTGAGCAATGGCGGAAAGACCTCTAAAGCTGCGGAGCCTGCATGGATGAAACTTCACGGGGCCTTCGCGAAAACCAAGGCGATGCGCGCCGAAACGCGGCGGATCCAAAAAGTTATCGACGGTGAGTTCGAACGAATTAACCCAGAGGACTGGAAGTGATCCTGGATACCAACGCGGTCTCCGACTTTGCCGACGGGGATCAGAAGGTGTTACGTTGTCTGCGAAACCCATCCACGGTTATTCATCTCCCCGTTATCGTTTTGGGTGAGTATCGTTACGGCTTGAAATCGTCCCGCCAAAGAGCCGCTCGGGAAAGATGGTTGGACGAGCTCGAAGCAAGCTCGGCTGTTCTCAATATCGAGTCGGCCACCTGCCGCGTTTACGCCCAAATTCGCCATGAGCTTCGTGTCGCCGGCCAGCCGATCCCTGAAAACGACCTTTGGATCGCGGCCCTGGCCCGGCAGCACCGGTTACCCGTTCTCAGTAACGACGCTCACTTCGACCAGGTCTCGGGTATCCAGCGGGTCGGGTGGTAACCACGGATAGGCGCCACCCGAAAGTCTCCAAGCGCGTAGCGTGATTCATTTTGACGTTTTGAGAATTGTCAAAACGTGAAGGTTCCCCCTGGGGAAATGGGCCCCGCTATCGTTCCGGTTGAGGCTGTGCGTTGCACTTGGGCCGAAATCTCTGATCACGCTGTCATTTCGACGTTTCGGGAATTCTCGAAACGTGAAAGTTGACGCTTTAGCGATTTGCCCCCTCCAGGTTTGCGTCTTTGCTGACTTCTGACGTCTGATCTCTGACTTCTTCCTTGCGGGTTCCGCCTTACGCCTAACGACTTACGCCTCACGAGCATGGTCTGCTGACGTCTGATCTCTGACCTCTTCCTCAGGGGTTCCGCCTCACCCCTTACGATTCACGCCTTACGGCTAAAAGTCTTTGCGTTTTCGTCTCCTCCTTTGGTAGTATCATAA
>JBGPIK010000080.1:0-20064 GCA_041484845.1 Binatia bacterium
GAAAGTAGAACCCGAAACAGGTGTAGCAGTCAAAGTGACGGCCGTACCGGTGTTGAAAGTCGTCGAGCAGGTGCTGCCGCAATTGATACCTGCGGGAGAGCTAGTAACGGTGCCACTGCCGGTGCCTGCCTTGGCGACCGTAAGACTGGAAGTCTGGAGATTAAACGTCGCGGTACAAGTTGTGGTGGCATTCATCGTGACGGAGCCGGTTGCACAGCCCGTTCCCGACCAGCCGGCAAAGGTAGAACCCGAAACAGGTGTAGCAGTCAAAGTGACGGCCGTACCGGTGTTGAAAGTCGTCGAGCAGGTGCTGCCGCAATTGATACCTGCGGGAGAGCTGGTCACGGTGCCACTGCCGGTACCGGCTTTGGCGACCGTAAGACTGGAAGTCTGGAGATTAAACGTCGCGGTGCAAGTTGTGGTGGCGTTGACGGTGAAGCTACCGCTCGAACAGGCGGTGTCTCCCGACCAGCCGGCGAAGACGGAGCCGCTGGCGGCAACAGGTGTAAGAGTAACGGCGGTTCCACTGACAAAACTGCTAGAACAGCCGGTGCCACAGCTTATGCCTGTGGGTGAGCTAGTAACGATTCCACTGCCGGTTCCGCCGCTGTTTACCGTTACGGTGAAAGTTGCGGCGGCGGGAGTGGTAGCGCAATTCTCGTTTGAGAAACTTGAAGTGCCAGCTGAGTTGAATGCGTCGACGTGATAACAATAGGTGGTATTGTTCGATAAATTGAGATCTGTATAGGAAGTAACATTTGGTCCAACATTAGCGAGCGCTTGGTAAGTCCCTGTGGTGCCGATCCGTCGTTGGATGCTGAAACCGTCCTCGTTATTGGAGTTGTCGATCCAAGTTAACGTCAGCTGGGCTGCGCCGGCCACGGGGTAAGTTCCGAGCGAAACCAAGCCGAGCATGAAAACTACAACAGCGCATAATATCGACCGCTTGCGTAACATAGCACACTCCTGAGGAACAGGATGTTGAACCGATACGCTGCACTGTTCCTCGAAAAGATGTGCCATCGTCCGGCAGCCCTGCTGCCATATCTCATGCTGAGATTTAGGCCAGTGGCTTTGCGTCCCTCGCTTTCGCGAGGTTTGCCCTTATCGGAAAATGAAGAATTTAGTGTTTAGCGGAGTCCAATGTAAAGACTCCTTTGTTATCCAAAGATTCCGTTGACCAAATTCTTCGTCACTTACATTCAGTGAAGACAGCAACCGTCATGCCACCGGCGTCTTATTCATGCCTTGGCGCTTCAAGTCGCTTCTTGTCGCGCGTATACAAAATTTTGTTTATAGTGCCACGAACATAATTGTTCGCTGGATAACGAACTAACTTTTTCAGCGGGTCTCGTTCCCGAAGAAGGTGAAAAGATTGGGCAGGTAAGCAAGTGGCGGGAGACGATTATTTTTCACGTTCAACTAGCGGAAAGATCAGTGCGACCGCAAGAAAATCCCCGAGCCGGCGAAGCGGAGCGTGGAGAAGGACTGATGGCGGCCGACCCAGTTTCAGGCAGGTCATTCCGCGTCAGGCCAATCTGCTTTTAGATGAAGTATTGCGCAGGCTTTGCTAATCGCTAAGCGCACGGCGCTTCTAGAAACGTCCTTCCTTTTCGAGTTTTCTTACAAATCGCTCGTCGACCAGGTCTTCGGCTTTAAGTCGGCGGATCTTTTCATTCGTTGCCCCGAGGAGCCGAATCACATTGCGCACGCCGTCAATGCGGGGATAAATGCGCCGCTCGTATAGGGAAGGCAGGCTTTCGTAACCCTCTATGGCTTGTTCCACCTTTGACAGGCGAAGTCCTTTGGCTAAACTTTTGAGCACCGCCGGCTTGTTTTCGGGCTGCGTAATAAAAGCCAACGCGTCGAGGATGCCGCGTAAGACGTTTTCTATCACTTCGGGCGATGAGTTGATGAAACTGCGGGTGGTCATGATTCCCGTGCTTTGAAAGGGAATGGGCAGTTGGGACAGGTCGGCAAGATTGGTATACCCCCGATCCTTTAACGGCGCTGCGAAGGTGTAGCCAAGATGCGTTGCCTCGATGGCATGGTTGAGCAGCGCTTGACTGCGCACCGCTTCATCCCCGAGAACACGAAAGCTGATACCGTCGCGCTTCGGGTCTAAGCCCCAGTACTCGAGCGCCAACGTGGTAAACATCCAGCTGCCGCCGCTCATGCTGGTGACACCGATCACTTTGCCCTTCAAGTCTGATGGAGTTCTGATTTTTGGCGATGCCATGACGTTGCCGATGAGCTTATTAATCAGTCCGGCAATAAACACGAGATCGGTTCCTTCCGCCGCCGCGCCGAGCACGGCGCCTGTGGCGGAGCCCTCATGTAGCTGTGATTCGCCTGAAGCCAGAGCGGCCATACCCACGGGCCCGCTGCGGACATGGATGAACGTCAAGTCGACGCCGTAGCGCCGGAAGAAACCTTGGTCCTGCGCGACGAACATCGCCGCCTCGCGCTCGCTAAACGAGCCGGTCGTCATCATGACTTTGACCGGCGCCTGGGCGGCTTCTGAGGAGTCAAAAATAAGTAGGAGCAGGAAGGTTGAGAAAAAGAGAAGGGCGGAGAGAATCATTTTCATCGCATCCTCCGTTTCTTTCAATCCCGGAATGCTGCCGAGACTAAAGAAATTCGTCGCCGGCGTCAAGGCGTCGTCCAAAAACGGGTGAAGGAGCGGAGTCGGGGTCACTCCCACAAATCGTTGGGTGAGTTGAACGCGAGTAAGTCCTATCGAAGGCGATAAGGACCACCCGATCTAAATTACTCCAGTCTCGGTCACGCTGCCGCGCATTTCGGGGATACGATACCTGTTGGGACGCTTTTGCCCTTGTTCTTTCGCCGGCAAATCGCCGAGCCCGGGCTGTTCAGGCGTGGCAGCGATCGATGGGCGAGCCCACCGGACCGAAACCAATAGGTCTGTGCCTTGGAGCGGCCTGCAAACTGAGTTGGTGGAGCGAACGCCAGAGAAAGACATAAGCGCCAAGCCGAGCACCAAAGACGTCATTGAAGCTGTTCGTCTCTGTGCCTTCGCTCCTCCCGGCTCACCCCTCGCCTAAGCATTGCCGCCTTCGCCGTAAATAATCGTTTTCGCAATTACCGCGTGCGTGATAGATATCTTCACGAACGAGGTGGGCAATGAAGAGAGCTGCTGTCTTATCAATCCTAGTCGTGGTGCTGCTTGCTTTTGGAGTGATCGCTCAGGCGCAGCAGGCAACGAAAATTCCCCGGGATTCCTAAGTGCAACTTCGCTTTCCTCTACCTCGGCCCGCATCGAGGCTCTCCGCCAAGGTCTACGCGAGCTTGGCTACTTGGAGGGGAAAAACATTATCATTGAGTGACGATCTGCGGAGGGAAAGGTTGATCTCCTCCCCGCGCTCGCTGCCGAACTAGTGGTGTATGGCAGGATCCGCATTAACCTTGACTGAAATCGGGATGGGGAGATAGTTTCGCCTTTGCATTGTTTGATGGAAAAGAGAGGTAACGGCTATGGATAAACTTATCGAGCAAAGTTTAACCACGCTGCTGGTGCGCGAGGGACTGGAGCCCAAAGAAGGCGACCTGGAGCAATTCTCAAAGATTATCGACCTTTACATGACCACACTTAAGACATTGCATTCAGTCAATCTAGGGGCTGAAGAGCTTGGGCCGGTTTTTAAACCGGAATGGATTAGTCGGTGAAAAGAAAAATCCCTCACGTTCGTTCCGGATGGCAAGTCCTCGGTTAATTGTCATTTCGAGCCCTTCGGATTTGCTCAGGACAGGCACAGCGAGAAATCTTATCTCGCTCTGTATTAAAGACCGAAGAAGGGAGTCTTGCCATGGCGAAAGCAGATACGCCGCTTTATTATTTGTCTATACACGAAGCGCAGCGACTGATCCAAAGCCGTCAGCTTTCGCCGGTCGAACTCACGCGTTCGGTGCTCGAGCGCATCGCTGCAGTGGATGGGAAACTGCACGCGTTCATCAATTTAATGGCAGAGAGCGCGATGGCAGAAGCGCGTGTTGCTGAAGCCGAGATACTCAGCGGCAACTGGCGCGGGCCGCTGCACGGCATTCCCATAGCGGTGAAAGATCAGCTGGACGTCGAGGGCGCGCCGGCGCGCATTCGGCAATTTACCAAAGGCGTCGGCGACGCGACGGCGATCAGAAAACTGCGCGAAGCAGGCGCCATCATGCTGGGCAAGCTCCATATGAGCAGCTTGCCGGACGCCGATCTGCCGGTGCCGCGCAATCCGTGGAATACGGAGCACATCACCGGTGGTTCGAGCACGGGCTCCGGTGCGGCGGTTTCCGCCGGATTGTGTTTGGGATCGCTCGGTGAAGACACTGCCGGCTCGATCCGCAATCCTTCGGCTTTCTGCGGCATCGCCGGGCTTAAAGCCACCTATGGGCGCGTCAGCCGCTATGGATTGGCGCCGCTGAGCTGGTCACTAGATCACTGCGGACCGATGGCGCGCGTGGTCGAGGACACCGCGCATATGCTTCAGGCGATTGCGGGCCACGATTCGAGAGATCCGACCTCTAGCACGGTGGCCGTCGCCGACTATGCGAGCGCGTTGCGCGAAGACGTGAAAGGAATGGTTATCGGCGTCCCGCGGGATTACATCAGCGAGTGTGCGCCGCGAACAGAATCGATAGTCTTAAGACTCGTGGGCAAAGCGATCGATGAGTTAACGTCTTTGGGTGCGCGTGTAGAGGAAGTTAAAGTTCCGACTTTGCATCTCGCCACGATCGCCAACGCGGTGATTTACTATAATGAATTCTGGGCGGCGCATAAGAGCGATGCCGCCTGGGTGCTTAAGAACGGCGCAGCGCAGCGGCGCGCGCGCATTTATCTCGGCGTACTCACGAACTCGGCCGATTACATCCAAGCCCAGCGAGTGCGTAGCCGGGTGCGCGCGGAATTCGCCGAGGTTTTTCGCAAAGTCGATTGTCTCGCCCTGCCATGCCAGAGCGGGCCAGCGCCGCTGGTGAAGGATGTCGGGCCCATCGATACATTATTCAAGCACGTTGTTCCCGAATTCCACAGCCCATTTAACCTGGTCGGATTGCCGACGCTGTCCGTGCCTTGCGGCTTTTCGGAAAATAATTTACCGATCGCGTTACAGCTTGTCGGCAAACCTTTTGATGAGGTAAGCATTCTGCGCGCAGGCTACACGTATCAACGACACATGCGTTGGTTTGAGAGAAAGCCGGCGATCTAGCGATCACGTGAGGTGTGAATCGTGAGGCGTAAGTGGCGCGTAGGGAACGGTTGCGACCGTTCCCTACGGAAGAACGCGATCGGTGCGAGACCGTACAAAAAGAAGGAGCGATATTCATGGACATTCAAAGAATCAATCCCAGGGAATGGAACTGCAGCGCCGTTGTACACGACAACGTGGTTTATCTCTCCGGCATCGTGGCCGACGATAAGTCGCTGCCGATGAAAGGGCAGACCGAGCAAGTGCTGCGGAAGATCGATGCGGCTCTCGCGGCTGCGGGTACGGACAAGTCGCGCATCCTGAGCGCGGCGGTCTACCTGGCCGACATCAAACTCAAAGACGACATGAACGAGGCTTGGATGGCTTGGGTCGACAAGAAGAATTTACCGGCGCGCGTTGCTGTGGGCGTGGAGCTTACTCTGGGCACGCTGGTGGAGATTATGGTTTCAGCCGCGAAGTGAAGTACGGTCCGACGAGGCAGCCGCTCTGCGAGTTACGGTAGATGAGGTGCGGGCGAACAGGCCTTCCAAACGGAGGCTACACTTCACCCGGCTTTCACTTTCTCGATAAATCCGCTCTTTTTGATTTCGTCCAATACGCTGCCGTCGAGAACCTTTAAGGACTCCGGTGTCTGGCCTTTGGCCTTCGGGTTTGTTTTCGCGGCGTCCGTAATCACGAATTCAATGCCTTTTCGGTCCGGCAGTGTGAGAATGTCTTCGCCGTGTTTAGCCAGGTAATAATCGTAGCCGATGTCGATCATGCTGTCGTCGTCGATGCGCAGGTATTTGTTCAGCACTTCGCGGGCGACACTTTTATCTTTCTTCATAAGGTAAAGCGCCTCAATGGAAGCTTTGAGCGCGTTCACGACGACGTTGCGCTTCTCGGCGAGGTAGCTGCGCTTAACGATGAAACAGTTCTGGGGAAACGGCACGCCGCTGTCGGCCAGGTCGAGCAGGACATGCATGCCATGCTGTTTCACCGCCACGGTCGCGAAGGGCTCGCTGAATACCGAAGCGTCGATGGCGCCGCTTGTCATCGCGCTTAACCGAGGCGGGTTCGAGCCGAGTTGCAGAAACGTGGTCTGTTTGGAATCGCTGCCGAGCTTTTCCAAGGCAAGCTGGGCGGCGTAATCCGAGGCGGAGCCAAAGCGGCTGACGGCGATTTTCCTGCCGCGCAGATCCGCGGCGCTTTTGATATCCGGTCGCACCACCAATTTGAAAGGAACGAAGTTGATGCCGCCGGCAATGATCGCGGTATCGGGCCCTGCAAATTGGCCGTGACCGCCAGCGCCCCGGTGGTAAAGAGGATCTGGACTTCATTGGCCAGCAGCGTTTGCATGCCGATGGTGCCGCTTTCAAGCGCAATGTACTCCGCTTCGATGCCGTATTTTTGATAAATCCTTTTGTGATAGGCGGCCGGAAGAACTGCATTGATTGCCGTGCCGAATCCGCCGTTGGCAACGCGGATGTTTTCCGCGCTATAGCATAGCCGATCGCTAAACATTAAAGCGCCAAGGATCAGTGCAAGAGCGAAAGACTTCTTCATCTGAAATCCTCTTTTCTATTCGCGGCTGATTTTAGTTTGTCGGCAGAGCGTAAAACCGCTCGGCGTTGCGATAGCGCACGGCGTCCTTATCGTCCGCGCTCAATCTGGGATTTTCATCCAGCTCTTCAAGCTCGGCTTTGCACGTGTCGTTATTGACCTCATGAGGAAAATCCGACGAGAAGATGAACGGCTTGTTGCCGACGACACTCACTGCGAAAGGCAGTGTCAATTCGTCGCCTTCGATGCCGACAAAGATGCGCCCCGCGTCGACATGGCGCCGAATGTAGTCGGTGATCGATTCTTTTTCTTGCAGCTTCAAGAAACGTCCGCGCGGATCGTACTGGACATGACTGTTCCATGAGCGCTCGAAACGCTCGATGCAGTTGATGAACCAACCCGAGCCGGCTTCCATAAAGCCAACGCGCGCCTTCGGGTACTTGTCGAATACGCCGTTGAAGAGAATGCCGGCGAAATTCACCATCTGTCCGAAGGGATGTCCCAACGCATTGACGGGCGCGTAAGGGCTCATGTCGTCCAGCCCCATATGATCGTGCACGCCGCCGTGAATGCCGATGGCGCAGGCGAGACGATCCGCCTCTTCATAGATCGGCCAGTAACGTTCATCGCCGAGTTGGTTCTGCATCTGCATCGCGCCCGTGCTCGGCAGCATGGCACCGCAAAAACCAAGCTTCTTCACGCACCGGCGCAGTTCTTTCACGGCTTCAACGGGCTCCTGCAATGGAATCAGGCCAAGCGCCTGAAAACGCGAATTTTTGCTCAGGTATTCATCGAACATCCAATCGTTGTAGGCGCGCGCCAGCTCGATGGCCCAGTCGCGGCTGACGACACGCCCGAAGGACAGTCCGTTGGTCGGATAAAGCACGGCGCCGGCCAAACCGACGTCTTCCATGAAGTCCACCCAGCCGTCGCGACCGACCTTGGCGAAAGCGCCGGGCGGAAGGTAATGAGCATTGGCGGCGTGCAGATGATCGTTCGGCGGATAAGGGCCGCGACCGGCACCGAAGCGGCCGCGATATTCTTCCGGCATGCGCGCGGCGATGGCCGCATGATCTTCGACGACGTGTCCGTCGCCATCAATGATTTTAGGTTTTGCTTCTGGCATTGGCTGCTCCTAGTGAATCGGAACTCAGAGGTCAGACGTCAGAGATCAGCAAGAATCCAACTCGATCGCCGAACTCTGATGGCTGAACTTGCGGCACGGTTTTTTGAAACGATTCATACGGAAAATTCAATTTTGTCTCAGCTGGTAAAATCGTTGGGCGTTGCGAAACAGGATCGCTTCTTTATCTCCGGCGCTTAACTGCGTGTTCTCGCGTAACTCTTCCAACTCATGCTTGCACGTTTCCGCGTCCACTTCGTGCGGATAATCGGTGGAGTAGACAAAAGGTTTGTTGCCGGCGATACGCACGGCTTCGGCGATGGTTAGCTCTTCGCCCTCGCAGCCGATGAAGATGCGCCCTTCGTCGATGTGGCGCAGAATGTAATCGATGATCTTCTCGCCTTTCCGCAACTTTAAAAAACGGCCGCGCGGGTCGATTTGCACGTGGCTTTCCCACGAACCGGTAAAACGCTCCATGCAGGTTAGCAGCCATGCCGAGCCGGCTTCCATAAAGCCGATGCGCAGTCCCGGGTATTTGTCCAAGATGCCGTTAAAAATGATTCCGGCGAAACAAATCATCTGACCCATAGGATGGCCCAGCGCGTTAATAGGCGCATAGGGACTGAAATCGTCCATTAACAATCCTTCATGAGCGCCGCCATGAATGGCCAGCGCGCATCCCAAACGTTCCGCCTCGCCGTAAATCGGCCAATATTTTTCCGAGCCGAGGTGCGGCATGTTTACGCCCATGGAAGGCAGCATCGCGCCGCAAAAGCCGAGATCGCGCACGATGCGCCGCAACTCGATTACGGCTTCCGCCGGTTCTTGCAGCGGAATCAGTCCCATGGCTTTGAAACGACGGCTCTTCGAGACGTAGCTGTCGTAGATCCAATTGTTGTAGGCGCGTGCCAGCTCGATGGCCCAGTCGCGGCTGACGATTTTCCCGAAGGCGAGACCGGCGCTCGTATAAAGCACGGTCGTGCCGATCCCGACATCGTCGAGAAATAATTCCCAACCTTCGCGGCCGACGTTGGCAAATGCGCCTTTGGGGGTGAAGTGGCGATTGGCGTTGTGCAAATGATCGATGGGCGGAAACGGGCTGCGCCCGCGCATATCCGAAAAGCTTTTGCCGATATACTGTTCTGGCATGTATTTCCAGATCGTTGCGATGTCTTCCATCACATGCCCGTCGCCGTCGATGATTTTATATTCGGTCATTTACTTATCCTCTGGAACTTCTGATCCACAGCTTCGGCTGAGAATTGCGTAATAAACCAACACTCCAACACTCCATTACTCCAATGTCTTAGTGTTACGCCGTTTTTCGCGCCGGTGCGCTCACAAGCGGGTACTTCTCGCACAAGGTCTTCCAGTACGCCGCGATTTTTTTGCTGTTATCGCTGACTTCCTGAGGCACGACACGAAAGGGCGGACGGAGCGGTCCAGCGTAACAATATCCGGCTTCGTTGGTCGCGAGCTTATAGACATTTTCGCGCCACGAAAGGTTGCCGATATTGTGACCGACTCTGTTGACGCCGTCGAGTTCCAGGTAAAGCTGCTTGGCGCTTTCCCAGTCCTGAGCGAAACAAGCTTCGCGCAAGCGAACCACCGGCGCCGGGCCCATCCAGACGTTGAACGACCAGCAGCCCGCAGCGCCCAACATCATATAGGGGAAGGCTTGCGTCTGACTGACGAAGACGGCGATCTTGCCCTTGACGATGTTCATTAACTCGACGAATTGCAACGGGGTGCGGTGACTGTCCTTCATGCCGACGATGTTGGGTTTCTCGGTAATTCTTTTGAACGCGCCCACCGGGATCGTGACCCGGTGATGGGTGGGATTATGGTAGATCATGATCCCCATTTTCGGCAGCGCATCGGCCACGTCGTGATAGAACTGGACCGCATTGTCCACGGTGGCTGGATAGTAAAAAGGCACGCCAAGCAACAAACCGTCGGCGCCGGCCTCTTGCGCGAAGCGCGCCTGGCGTATCGCTTCGCGCGGGTTCAAATTTGTGCAGCCGATGAAGAGCGGGACGCGCTTTTTGACCGCTGCGACCGTCGCCTCGATGAGCATTTTGTGTTCTTGCCAAAGCAGCGTGTGGAACTCGCCGAAGCTGCCCGTGGTGGTAATGACGTTGACGCCGTCGCGGATGATTTGATCGACGGCGCGCGCCAATTCGGTCGTGTCGACTGTGTTTTCCGCATCGGGACGATCGCCGTCCTTCGTCGTAAAAGCCGGCATCATCGCCATAATGCCTTTAAGATCATTCGCTATGATCATGGCACATCTCCTTTAATTTCGACTGGGTTGGAAAACGGCGTGACCAATCGGATTCTCCACCAGGGAAGGCCCGGAGTCAAGCTTCCGCTTTAAACGTGGCGGTGGGTGGAGATGGACATTTGCCGCCGCTTGGGATAAGCGGAGTCGTACTACACCTGGAAAGTGAGAACCTCAGATGGATTCAGACCGATTGGTGATGGCGTGCGACGCTCCGGAGCTGGCGCTCCTCAAACAAGGAATGACCCGGTTCGGTGAATTGGAGGTCGAAATCCAACGCGTTCCTCCACGCGAACGGCACAAGAAAATGGCCGAGTCGCTGGGGTTTGATATCTGCGAGTACTCTCTGGTGGATTATTTGAGCGGCTTTGCGCGCGGGCTGGGTTTTACGGCCATTCCGGTATTCCCGCATCGTATTTTTCGCCATCGCGACATTTGGGTCTCGACCGCCTCGGGTATTAAAGAACCCAAAGAGCTATCCGGGCAACGGATCGGCATCCAAAGCTGGACCAACTCGGCAAGCGTTTGGCAGCGCGGGCTATTAGCGCAAGATTTCGGCGTGGATTTGAAATCGATTGAATGGGTCGCGGAGCTGCACCAAGAGGGCGAAAGGGGGAAAGGCCCTCAATGGGCGCGCATCAACGGAAAGCCTAAAGAACGGTCGCTGGATCAAATGTTGGCCAGCGGCGACATCGATGCCATGATGCTGCCGCGACTGCCGGAGCTGTCCCCAGAAGAGCTGACGCGCATCCGCAGACTATTCCCGGACTACGTTGCCGCTGAACAGGACTACCGCGCGCGCACGGGAATTTTTCCGATCATGCACGTGATGGTTATAAAGAACGGTTTGCTCAGTAGCTATCCGGGGATCGCTAAAATGATTTCGCACGGCGTCCAAGCAGCGGTGGATACTTTTGTCGACCGCAAGCGCTTAACGGGGGGAAAAAGCATCCTGTGGCCGGATCTCTCCTGGGCAGAACAGGAACGCCATCTGGGACCTCACGCGTGGCCGGCGGGCGTGGAAGCAAACCAAAAAGAGCTAGACGCGCTGATCGGCTACGCCGTGGAGCAAGGCATTCTGAGCAAACGCATCTTGCCGGAGGAACTGTTTCAGGGCAAAGCATGAATGTTCGTCGCATTTAAACGGGAGCGAAACCTCCAGCGGAGAAATCCCGATCAGTTACAAACGATGGCCTTTCGGTGAAGTTACCGCTCGGAGTCGACTCGATCGGCATCCTTGAAAAAAGATGTGCCGCCGTTTAGACTCCGAAATTGTTTCATCATACGATTTTCACCCATGTCCGTCCAAAAAACATTTCCACCCTTCTCAGGAATGACAGCCGGCTGGCGTTTGGCCCGATTCTAGTAGCTTGACGTCTAGCCGAATGGATCTGAGCCGCAGAGAATTTCTTCGCTTCGCCGCGCGCACAAGCGCTGCGCTCCCGTTGGTATTGAGCCCATGGAGCTGCGGCCCGCTGACCATAACCACCGATCCGGATACCGGACTTTCCCTCGGCTATGTGTCGGGCGACGTCACCTCGGACGCGGCGATTGTCTGGCTGCGCGCCGAACCGGGAAGCAGGGTATCTCTGCAGTACGGGAAAGCCCCGTCACTGGCCGATTGGGTCGCGCTCGATCCCGTCGCGGTTGAGGCGGACAGCGACAATACGGCGAGAATCCGGCTCGAAGGTCTCGCGGCGCACACGGAGTACTACTACCGCGCCGCTGTAAGCGGCAAAAAGCCCGGGCCGATCGGGCGTTTCACTACAGCGCCGAAAGCCGACGCCGATGAGGTGGTGAAATTTTGTTTCGGCGGCGATACGCGGGAAAGCTATCAGCCATTCTCTATCATGAACGCCATTTGCGATAACACGCCCGATTTTTTTATTCACCTCGGCGATACGATCTATGCAGACCGCGGCTGGATCGCGCGGCGGCTACCGGAGTTTTGGGCGAAGTACCGTGACAACCGGGCCGATCTGGCGAGCCAAAGGCTTTTCGCCACGACCAGCGCTTACGTCATCTGGGATGACCATGAAGTCGCCAATGACTACGAAGGCTTCCATCCGCTCGCGGCAATCGGTAGAAGAGCCTTCTTCGATTACTGGCCGGTGGGTCGCAACGCCGGCGAGTCGGATCGTCTTTACAGGTCATTTCGTTGGGGACGGGGCCTGGAGCTGTTTCTGCTTGACGGCCGGCAGTATCGTGATCACGCCCACGGAACCCTGCTCGGCAAGGAGCAGAAGCAGTGGCTATTCGAGCGCCTGGCGTCCTCGACGGCTTTGTTCAAATGCGTCGCCACCTCCGTGCCTTTTTGGGGTGGGGGACGGGATCGTTGGGACGGCTATCCGCACGAGAGGGGGGAGATCCTCCAGTGGATCAAGGAAAAGAAAATACAGGGCGTGTTTTTTATTTCCGCCGATCTCCACTACGCTGCGGTAACACGTTTGCCCGGGCACTTGGGATTGAAGGAGGTCGTTACCGGTCCGATGGCCGCGCCGATGAACGTGCTCGCGACAGGGACCTCTAAGCGTTTCGAGTTTTTCTCAAACAAAACTTTCAACTACGGCATGATCACCATTGATCCGAAATCGGCCCAACCGCACGCCGCCGTGGAAATCCTCGACGAGAGCAACGCTAGCCTGTTTAAAACCATGATCGAGATGAGCTGAGCCAGTCACAACTTCGGTTTGCGATATTGCAGGGCTTCGGGGTTGATCGCGCGCGTGAGCTTGCCGTCCATATAATCCAGAATATTGGTTGCCGCGTTCTGAGCAAAGCCTTCAAAGCCGGAATCGGTAGGCCATCCCAAGTGCGGTGCGAGCACGACGTTGTCCAGCGCGAGCAGTGGATGGTGCGGCGGCAGCGGCTCTTCGGCGTAAACGTCCAATGCGGCGCCGGCGATGGCTTTTTCTTGAAGCAACTTGACCAGCGCCGCTTCGTCGATGATGGCTCCGCGTGCGGTGTTGACCAAATAGGCGGACCGCTTCATTTTTCGCAGTCGAGCTTCGTTGAGCAGATTCTTGCTTTGCTCCGAAAGCTTTAAATGAACCGAAACGACGTCCGCCTCTTGCAAGAGCTGATCCAGAGAAACGTACGTCGCTTGAGACTGGCGCGCTCGCTCGGGGGTGAGCGTCGGCCCCCAAGCGATCACCTTCATGCCGAAGGCGTGGGCGATCGCAGCGACTTCCGTGCCGATTTTGCCCAGCCCTAAAATGCCCAATATTTTTCCTTTAAGGACGTATCCCAACACCAAGGGCCACTCACCGCGGCGCATCGCCTGATCGCTCTGCGGGATTCGGCGCATGACGGCAATCATCAGACCGAAAGCCATCTCGGTCGTGCTATTGCCGCCGGGCGCTAAGGCGACCACGATGCCTGCGCGAGTCGCGGCATCCATATCGATGTGGTAGGCGTGATTCCCGGTTTGCGAGATCAATTCGAGTTCGGGAAGCGCTTGGATGAGCGCCGCCGGAAATTTTGTGCGCTCGCGAATGGGAATGATGGCTTGCGAACCGCGAAGCGCCCGGATGAGCGTTTCATTCGTGGCGAGTTTATCGGACAGGACTTGGACCTGGGCCTTGCGCCGTAAACGCTCGATGGCAGCGGTGCCTTCTATCGCATGCTGGTAATCGTCAAGAACCGTGACCTTCATGCTACAGCACCGCTATTCCGGAAATCTCGATCATATAATCCTTGCTGGCTAGTCCTTTGACGACCACCAATGTGCTTGTCGGATGACTATTCTGGTAGTATTTGAGCCGCACCTTGTTGTAGCCCTCGCGATGTTTGATGTCCGTGATATAGGTTGTCGTCATGACAAGATTCTTAAAGCTTCCGCCGGCGGCGTTCAGCACCGCGGTGAGATTTTCAAACACTTGCTCGGCCTGTTTTTCGATATCGCCTTTTCCCACCACGTTCCCGGCGCGATCGACGGCAGTTTGCCCGGCGATGAAAAGCAGCTTCCCCCCCGTCGTTTGTATGCCTTGACTATAGCGGGGACGCGGATCGGGCAGAGACTTGGGTTGAATTATTTTTATTGCCATAGGGTTTCCTCCTTTTCGAAATACGGGGTGATGGAGTGTTGGAGTACTGGAGTGCTGGGTCCAAGATTGAATGCCGTTAAACCCATTACTCCAATACTCCATCACTCCAGGTTTTTCTATTTGCTCGGATATCTCTTGGCCATCTCGTTGAAAAAACCTTCCTTCTCCAGTTCCTCCAACAAGCTTAGATCGACAAATTGCTCGGGCTTGGCACTCTTGGCTTGTGGCATGGTTGGCGCAAGCACATCCAGGAGGAACTGGATGCCTTTCAACGTAGGATACGGCTTCTTGGGCATCATCCGGACATAGCCCTGGTATGACTCTTCGAGAACATCGGGATCATTGGTTCGCATGTACTTTGCGAAAACCTTTTGCGCTTCCTTCTTGTTGGCATAGACGTAGTAGATCGCCTCGACGAATCCTTTAAGGGCCGATTTAACAATGTCCCGGTTGCTCGCCACATAGGCGCGCGACGTAGCGAATCCGTTGCCCTGAACTTCGACGCCCAAATCGCCAATTTGAAGAAGCTCCGTCAGGCCGGCTTTTCTTGCCAAGGGCGCCCCTGAGGAAGTAATCAGGGTAGCGTCCAGGACTCCGGACTTCACCATGCCAATGCGCTCAGGGTCGAGCCCTGAGGGTATGAGAGCAAAATCCTTCGGCTCGAAGTTTAGATGCTTGAGCAGGATGGTGGAGGCATAGTGGGTGGTTGATCCAAAGCCGGTGATGCCCAGTCTTTTCCCTTTGAGTTGCTCCAATTGGGTTATCCCAGGACGGGCAAAAACGATCATATCATACTTGGTTTCTACCGCGGCCACGAGCACCAGGCTATGACCCGCCAGGTTGGCCTGGACGACCGTTCCGATGTTCACGATCGGCGGATCGCCGCTGACCAACGCTTGGGTCGCAATTTGCCCGCCGCGAAGCAGGACGGGCTCAACTTCCAAACCATATTTGTTGAAAAGCCCTTGCTCCCGGGCAACCCAAACGTTGCTCTGCCGGAAGCTGATTGAGGGATAGCCGATTCTAATTCGTTTAAGACTTTGACCCTGAGCCGTGGAAATCCAAAGGGGAATTAACATCACGAGTGCGGAAAAAGTGAGCAGTCGTTTCATTGAAGTGCGGTGCTGTTGCATTTCTCGAAGTCCGTTCCTTTCGTATTTCAATCGTTACTCTTTTTTTATTTGCTCGGGTAGCGCTTGGCCATCTCGTTGAAGAAGCCTTCCTTCTCCAATTCCTGCAAGAAGCTCAAGTCGACGAATTGTTCCGGCTTAGCGGTTTTCGCCTGCGGCGTGGTCGGCGCGAGCAGGTCCAGCATATATTGAATGCCTTTGAGGGTAGGGTAGGGTTTCTTCGGAATCATCTTGATGTAGCCCTGATAGGAATCCTCGAGGACATCGGGATCGTTGGTCCGCATATATTTCGCAAAAACTTTCTGGGCTTCTTTCTTGTTCGCGTAGATATAGTAAATCGCTTCGACGAATCCGCGCAGCGCGTTCTTCACCGTGTCACGGTTGGTGGCGACGTAGGCGCGGGAAGTGGCGAAGCCGTTGCCCTGGACCTCGACGCCGAGATCGGCGACTTGAAACAATTCATTGAATCCCGCTTTGCGTGCCGGAGCCGCGGAGGACGACGTGAACATGGTGGCGTCAATTTTTCCCGCCACAAGCGCCGCGAGCCGTTCCGCGTCGGGGCCGCCGGGAAGTAGCACAACATCTTTCCCCGGCTCCAGGCCAAGGTGTTTGAAGAGCATATTGGCGGCATAATTCGTGGCCGAGCCGAAACCACTGATGCCGAAGTTCTTGCCTTTCAGATCTTCCAGCTTGTTGATGCCTTTGCGCGCAAAAACGATCTGATCATATTTCGTTTCCACCGCAGCGATCAGCACCAGGTTATATCCCTGCAAGTCTGCTTGTACCACTGTGCCGATATTGACGATGGGCGGATCGCCCGCGACCAGGGCTTGGGTCGCGACTTGACCGCCGCGGAGAAATATAGGCTCCACGTCAAGGCCGTATTTCTTGAACAGCCCCATTTCCTTAGCCACCCAGACGTTGCTCTGCCTGAAGCTCAGCGAAGGATAGCCGATTCGGATTTGCTTCAGTTCTTGAGCATGAGACGGATCGAGAGCCGCGAACTGCAAGAGGACACCTGTCAATAGAAATTTCAGCCATAGTCTCATTTAATCACCTCATAGACAAAAATGTGTGACGCTCGAAATGTCACCCGTAGTTACTTTCCGCCGGTGAGCTTGATCGCTTCATCAATCAAGGAGCTGTCGACGTATTCGTTCATGGGAGCAACCTTCTTCCCCTGGTATAAGCCGTCTTTTACCCTCAGCTCCATGGTTTTATCAAAGGCAATTTTGCTCACCGCTCCATCTTTAGGGAAGGGCTTGAATTCATCCACCAGGTATTTGTAATCGTCTTCGGCGGAGTCCCTTGTGCTCTTCAGGACTTTCTGATGAATCGCCAGCGCCTCTTCTTTATTTTTCGGATCATAGAGCCAGCGCGTCGCCTCGACGATGGATTTAAGGTAGCGCACGATTTCAGTACGGTTCGATTTGATGTAGCTAATATCCGCGAAGTCGGCGGTAAAAAGGATTGGCCCGAGGTACTCGTGCCAGTTCGCGAGTTTCCTGAACCCATCCTTTGCCGCACGAAAATTAAACGGCGGGCCCATGAAGGTGGCTTGGACCGAACCGCCTTTAATCGCCGCGTAACGGTCGGGCGAGGTGCCGACCACCAAAAGCCTATAGTCATTTTCCTTTAGTTTGTACGCTTTTTCCAAGACCTCCTGCAGCATTAATGTGGTCCCGCCGGTGAGCGTGCTGACGCCGATGGTTTTTCCTTTGAGGTCGGCGCCGGTTTTGATCTCAGGACGCGCAAAAATATCATAGGGGATCTTCTCCATATTGCCGCTGACGATCTTCACCTTGGCCCCCTTATCGATGGCGCCGATAACGTAGTCGGGATTGATGCGGCCAATCGGAATGGTTCCGCTGAGGACCGCCCGGGTGGTGTTAGTGGCGCCGCGAACGATGATGACTTCCACCTGCAGGCCGTTTTTCTCGAATAGCTTCTTTTGTTCCGCAACATAGAGCGGCCAGCTCGATGACGTGTTGCCGCTTTGCACAAAGCGCATTTTCGACATTCCGCTATCGGCCGCAAGCGCGGCAAACGATGCGCCCATGCCGAGGAAAAACGACAACAGGAGCGAGGCAAACCTCAAGTGTTTCATAAAGTCATCCTTTCCGTTGTTCAAATCACATCTGTGCAAAGCCGCCGGAAGCGTTGACTTCCTCTTCGATCTGTTTCCATACGGTATTTTCCAATTCGAGAAATCGCGGGTCCGATTTGACCGCCATGGTTCTGGGACGTGCCAACGGAACGTGAAATTCGGAGCGAATGGTTCCGGGGCGATGGCTGAAGACCACGACGCGGTCTGACAAAAGGATCGCCTCGGAAATCATGTGCGTGACAAAGATCACGGTCTTCCTGGTCTCCCGCCAAATCCGCAGGAGTTCCAGTTGCATGAAGTTGCGTGTTTGCGCGTCGAGCGCGGCAAAGGGTTCATCCATTAACAAAATTCTTGGATTCACCGCCAAGGCGCGCGCCAAATTGACGCGCTGCTGCATGCCGCCGGAGAGTTCGTGCGGATAGTGGCTTTCGAATCCCGAGAGGCCGACCAAATCCAGATATTTCCGAGCGGTGTGCTCGGCTTCCTTGGCCGGCTGTTTCTTGCCCTCGATGCCGAGGAGCACGTTTTTCAAGCTTGTGCGCCAGGGCAACAGCGAGGCGCCTTGAAAAACAAATCCCATCACGAGCTCGTGGTCCAGTTCCTGCGCGGATTTCCCGTCGATCAGGATTTGTCCCCCGGAAGAAGGCAGGAGGCCGTTGATGACGCGCAGCATGGTCGTTTTGCCGCAACCGCTCGGCCCGACGATACTGACGAATTCGCCATCGCGCACCGTAAGATTAATCCCCTTAAAGATAACGAACGGATCCGTTCCCGGTCTGACAAGTTCCTTGCTCAAGTTGCGCAATTCCAGTACCGGCTCGCCCATGGTCTCCCCCAGCGCTAGCCCGGATTCTTCACGCATAAGAGCGATCGAGAGGCGAGCCCTCCAGAGCGAGGCAATGGGCCTTTGCCTTGGAGCGGCCTGCAAAAGTTAGTTTGTGTAGCGAACGCCTCAGAAAAAGGCAAGCGCTGAGCCAAGCACCAAAGAAGGCGTTGACGCTGTTCGTCTTTGTGCCTCGCTCTTCCAGACTCACAACTCGATCGACACCGTGTCATCGTTTTTCCTCTAACGGTAAAGATTACCGGCTAGTTCTTTCTCCATGGGGTGGCGTAGATCTCTACCCGTCTGACAAGCTCAAAGGCGATGATTCCCAGTGCGGCGAACACCGCCACACCGACGAACAAGGTCGGAATATTCAAAGTTTGCCCTGCGAAAAAAATCAGGTAGCCCAAACCTTCGGTAGCTCCGAACCATTCCGCAATCGCCACCCCCGTGAGGCCTCGGCCGATGGCGAGACGGATGCCCGCCAAGATAAACGGAACGGAAGCCGGCAGCAAAATCTTGAAAAACAACGCCCAGCGGCCCAGGCGAAACGACCGGGCCAACTCCACATAGTCGCGATCGACGACGCGCATCCCGTAATAAGAATTGATCAGGATCGGAAAGACGCAGCCGAGGAATACAATGGCGATTTTGGATCCCGCGCCGATTCCGAACCAGAGCAGCAGTACCGGAGCGAAAGCGATGCGCGGAGTCGAGTAAAGCGTAGCCATCCAGGGGTTCACATAATCGCGCACCGCTGCATTCAGCGCCATGATGAAACCAAGCGGTACCCCGGCGACGATGGCCAACGCGAAGCCGTAGAAAAAGATCCACGAACTGGCGAATAGATGCGGATACAACTCGCCGGTCACAAACAGCATCTGGTAAGCTGTCGTGACCACCACGACCGGAGAAACCAGCAGGGTCGTGTCATTGACGACGACGGTCGCAAGAAAATGCCACAGGGCCAGACCTGCCAGAATGGAGCCGATTTTTCGTAACATCAAAGAAGAGTCCGCTTGATCATTCCGGATTGAATTAATCGTCGCCGGCAGTTATTCCACCGACCATTCGGCGCTTTGACGCCACGGCGCGACACGCCGCTCAAATCTCTTGATTAGGTTGAAGCTCACCAGTCCAATCACGGCCAGCAGTATGACCGTGACGAAAAGTTTAGGACTGTCCCACGTTTCCGACGCATCACGCAGCAGGTAACCCAAACCGGCATTGGCGGCCATGAGTTCAGCAACAATAACGCCGAGCAGCGCGCGCCCCACACCCAATCGCATGCCGGTAATGATAAACGGCAGGGCGCCGGGGAAGCGGATCTTGTAAGTGATTTCCCAGCCGCTGAGGCGCAAAGATTTTGCCAACTCCAGCCATACCGGATCCAACGTTTTGATGCCGGCCGCGGTATTTAAAATAATGGCCACAGCCGTGATCTTAAAGACGACGATCACTTTCGACATCATGCCGATGCCGAACCAAATGATGATGAGAGGCACAACCGTGATGATGGGAATCGAATAGAGCGTGGCGATCCATGGTTCCATGATCTCATCGAACCACTTGTACATGCCCATGAAATAGCCGAGTAGGACTCCGATGATGCAGGCCGTGCTGAAGCCATAAGCGAATTCTAGCAGTGTCGCGACAAAATGTTTTTTCAGCTGACCGCTCAGCGCGAGACTCCAAAAAGAACGCAGGACGCTGCTCGGCGGGGGAATCAATAATTCATTTTCCAGCAGCAGGCGAGCGAGCATCTCCCAGAGAACGACGCCGACGAATATAGATACGCA
>JBGPIK010000081.1:0-19911 GCA_041484845.1 Binatia bacterium
TCGTCGCAGAGCTGTCGAATTTGCGTGAAGTAATCTCGGCTGCCGACGTGAACGCCGCCCTCGCCCTGGACGATCTCGAGAATAATGCCGGCGGTATCGTCGCTGACGGTCTCTTTAAGTTTTTCGAAATTGTTGAACGGGACGTAGTTGAACCCCGGCACCAGCGGTTCGAATTCTTTGCGGTATTCCGGGTTGAAGGTCGCGCTGAGCGAGCCCATCGTGCGCCCGTGAAAACCGCGCATCGCAGTGATGAATTCTTTTTTCCTGGTGGTGAAGCGGGCGAACTTGAGGGCGCCTTCAATCGCCTCGGTGCCGGAGTTGCACAAAAAAGCGCGCTTCAAACGTTTTGGCGTGATGGAAAGCAGCTTTTCCAGAAATCGCCCCCGGGTATCATTATAAATAGTGGCGGAACAGCTCAAGAGTCGGCGCGCCTGTTGTTCGATGGCGGCGACGACTTGCTCATTGCAGTGGCCGATATTAGCGATGCCGTGTCCGGCAATGCAGTCGATGTATTCTTTGCCGTCGCTGTCCCAGACTTTGGCGCTTTTGCCGCGCACGAGAACGAGATCTCGCTTCGCATAGACGTTGAATTCGTAGGTATTTTCCAGCTCTTTGAGATCGGTCATCGACGGTTCCTTTCCGCTAGCTCTTTGAGATCCGTCATTGAATGAGGGTTCCTTTCCCGCTAAGCGCGTCTTGAATCGGATGTTCGACGCGGCCGTCACTGATGATCACTTGGCTCGCGCCGTTTTCCATCAGTTTTCTAAGCGCAAGCATCTTGCGTTTCATGCGCCCTTCGACCTGAGCCTCGCGCGTTGCCAATTCCGTCTTGGAGACCTGTTTCACCAACGATGTTTGATCGGCGATGTCGTTCATAAATCCGGGCGCTTCGATCAGTTGAATAACCGTATCGGCCCCAAGCGTCTGCTGCAAAACGCTGACGATATCATCGTTTTCGGAGTTGATGGCAAAATTGTTTTCGTCAATGATCGGGATACAGATCACCGGAACATAGCCGTGGTCGAGCAAGAGGGTGATCAGCTCGCGATTGATGCTCTTGGGCTTGCCGGAAAAATCGCGCATCATAATCGTCTTTTCGTTTTGCCGCACGCGGATGCCTTTATTGCGCGCGCCCTGTACCAGTTTACCGTCGATACCGGACAGGCCGACAGCGTTGACGCCGTGCTGCTGGCAGAGCTCAACGAGCCGTTTGTTCTGGATGCCGGCATAGCCCATCATGATGGCGTCAATCGCGTTTTCGTCCGAGAGGACGCTCGCATATCCGGACACGGATGTAACGGTCCTGGTTGGATAACCCATTTTCGCCGCAATCGCGTCGCGAATCGCGTTGGCGCCGTGAACAATTATAAAGCGCTCTTTGATGTCGGCGAGATCCCGAACGACCCCCTTCAGGTTGATCTCTTGACCGCCGCCGATTTTGACGATGATCATTGAATCACCCGGATCGCCTCATTGGGAACGTTTTGCCAATGCCCATCGCCCGGCAAAGGATCCGAGGCGACGATCGTTTTGTCAGCGTCTTGCGTGAAGTGCAGAGTGAAATAGTCGGGATCTTCATTGAAGAAAGAAGCCACATAGGCGCGGTCCCTCTCGGCGATAATGATGTTCATGGCGCGAATGTATTTCGAACGCTTGCGGATGATCTCTGTTCCTCGTGTCAGCGCTTCGAGCATGCTCCCATGGTTAAAACGCTTGATGAAATTGAAAATTTTCTCGGCGCCGATTCTGCCTTGTTCAGCGATTCTAACGCCGCGCAGCTCTCCGTTGAAAATGAAGACGTAGCGATCGTCATAGAACGGCATGTTGTTTTCTATGATTATGCCTTCGTCTTTGAAAGCACTGCGCGCATGCGCGACGAGCAGCCGGCTTTCGTCGAACCCACTCAAATCGTCTTCCCAGATCGGTTTAATGTTCTTGTAGTGCTGCCACGCGCCATTTTTTAGATAGGAGCAGCCCCAACCGTGGCCTTGGAATTCCTTGCTGTGCGCGGCGATAGTGGCGAAACGTTGCAGCTCTGCGGCGATGCTGAACTTCGTTTCGGCTTTGACCAGGAGCAGGCGGCACATAACTAGTCGGATTTATTCACGCGTGACAGCGATCGAGGGGCGAGCCCTCCGGACCGAAGGCAATAGGTCTGTGCGTTTTCGCATAGAGCATGGTGCATGGAGCAAGGAGCCTTTCAGAAGCATTCGCTGACTTGCTCTTAGCGCTTTGCCCTTTGCTCTTTTATTTTTTGTCTCACCTCTCGATCTACACATCGTCATCGTTTTTCCTTGGACCATGAATGAGGGCTAGATCGGGTGCAGGCCGGGAAACTCCAAGCTTTCGGTCTCGGCGAATCCATGCATGATGTTGAAGGCCTGGACGGCCTGGCCTGCTGCGCCCTTCATCAGATTGTCAATGGCGCTGATGATGACCAGGCGACGCGATTTTTCATCACGCTCAAAGCCGATATCACAGTAATTAGTGCCGAGCAGCCACTTGGGCTCGGGGTAACGGTGGGTTCCCTCGGCTTCCTTGACGATGCGAATGAACGGCTCTTGACCGTAGACCTGGCGGAAGATCTTCCATATGTTCTTGTCATCGAGGTTCTCTTTTAAAAATACGTGCGACGTTGCCAGGGCGCCGCGCACGAGTTCGATCGAGGTCACGGACATATGAACCTGAATAGGTCTTCCGAAACTCAACTCCTGAATGACTTCGCCCGTATGGCGATGGCGAGTCGGCATGAACGAGCGAACGGCGCCGCTGCGCTCCGGGTGGTGCGATGAGGCGCTGGGTGTGTTTCCGGCTTCGCTGGAGCCGACTTTGACTTCCACCACCGTGCGGTCGGGCTCGACCAGGTCGAGCTTGTAGAAAGGATACAGACCGAGGATGGTGGCGGTGGCGTTACACCCGGCGCTGGAGACGAGATCGGCGCCCCGCATTTTCTCCCGGTGCAGTTCCGGAATGCCGTAAACAAATTTGCCGAGGAGCTCGGGACACCTATGGGGTTTGCCATACCACTCCGTGTAAGCAATCTCGGTCTGCAATCGAAAGTCGGCGCTCAGGTCGATGATCCTAGGCGCTACGGTTTTAAAGTGTCGGATCTTTTCCATCGATTCGCCGTGAGGCAGGCAAAGAAAAAGCAGATCGCAGGGACGAACCTCCGCCATTTTAGCGAACTGCAGTTGCGAGCGTTTGCGCAGGTTGGGATGCGCTTTGTAGACGAGCTTACCCGCGGAACGTTCGGAGGTCACTTGCGTAACTTCCACGCGCGGATGGCCAAGCAGCAGACGAAGCAGTTCGCCGCCCGTGTAACCTGAGCCTCCAACGATTGCGACCTTGACCTTATCCACCGATTTTTCCCGTTGCCACCGCCAAGACATAGTCAACCACAAGGCCGGGAATGTTGACTCCTGTCGTCGTTATGCTGTTGCGGAATTCCATGGTGTAGTTCACTTCATTGACCTGGAGCCCATCTGTGGTTTCAAAAACATCGACGGCCACCACTCCGCCGCCGACTGCTTTGGCCGCTCGCACAGATAGATCCTTGAGTTCGGGCGTCAACGGGCAGTTCTCGGCCTTTCCGCCTTGCGCCGTGTTGGTAATCCAATGAGGCGAAATACGGTAAATCGCGGCGATGCACTCGTCGCCCACGACAAAGCTGCGGATATCCCGGCCGTGCTTCTCGACGTATTTTTGAACGTAGAAAATCGAATGGTGATAACTGCCGAGGGTCACTTTATGCTCGAGAATCGTTTCAGCGGCGTCGCGGTCGTTCACCTTGGACAAGAGCCTCCCCCAGGATCCGACCGCCGGCTTGAGCACGACCGGGTAGCCCATTTCCGCGATCGCCTCCAGCGCCGATTCTTCCGTGAAAGCGATGCGAAGTTCCGGCTGCGGCACTTTGTGCTCCTGGAGCGCGATGGAAGTTAAGATCTTGTCGCCGCAGACGGTGGCGACCTTTGAGGTATTGACGCACTTGACGCCGGCACTCTCGAACAGGCGCAGCGCGTGCAACGCCCGGGAGTGATTGATACAACGTTCCAGCACGACATCATAGGGAAATCGATCCTTCCCCAAATTGAAAGCGATCTTCCGATCATCGATCAAAGCGAGCTCGACACCGGGGCGGTTTTCAAACTCCTTGATCAGAAGTTTTTCTTCCGGACGAACCAGCGAGTGAATTAAGCCAACTTTGGTGCTCATTCTCCCCAGTCTTCCTCTTCTTTGGGCGCTTCCGCGAGAACAAGAGGATCTATTCCTTTCACTTCCAACTCGGAACCGCACTCGCCGCACGGGATCAGCTCTCCCGCCACTGTGTCATCACCCAGATTTACTGTGCCGCCGCAAACCGGACACTCCGCCATGACAAACTCCTTCTCTAAGTTCTATCGTCCCTTGTAGCTGTTCGGAAAAAATAATCGCCCGTCCGGGCCAGGCGACACAATCGAGCTTGAAGGGCAGGAAACAACGGTCCTTAACATACATAGTCTGGCTGTCTACCTCAAGCAAAACCGCCGTTGGAGTTGAATCGAGAGCTCATGGAGCGCTATCGGCCGCTTATACGCAGGCACGATCTCGATCAAAAGCCGGTTTTTGAATAAACGGAATTGCGAATTTTCTCGACAGAGATCGCGCGACCCCAAATATCGCCGCAATTTTTTGAGCGCTTAACGCGGCCCGAGCTCGGCCGTTAAAGTAACCGACGAGCGCACTTCAATTGTTCCGGCTTCAACCGGAGTCGGCGCAGCGGCGAGTGTTTCCATTTGCGCGCCTCGTGCCTGGGCCATCACGATCGGACGCACGCCTCTCTCACCTTCGGTAATCGAGAGAACCGTGACGATTCTCAGGCCCAGCGCTTCGGCCATCGCCTCGGCCTTCGCCTTGGCCTTGGAGGAAGCCAGTCGCAGCGCCTGCAACTGCGCGGCCTGCTCGTCTTTAAGATTGAAAAGCAGCCGATGAATCGTGTTTGCTCCCGACTGCATGGCACCGTCGATCAGCTTGCCGACATTAGCCAGCGTCCCGGTTCGAATGCGCAGGATATTGGTTGCGGTGTAGCCGACCAGCTCCGGTTTCCCGCCCTGAGGATAGCGATAATTCGGGTTCAACGAATAGCTGGCCGTTTTAACTTCATCTCCCTTGCCCAGCGTTTTTTTGATCTCTGCCATGACGCGCGCAAGCTTATCGGCGTTTTCTCGGGTCGCATCGGGGGCGTTTCTGGCTTGCGTTACGACGCCGATATCAATTTCGGCCTGGTCGGGTTCCACCGTGATGACGGCTTCGCCGCTGGCCGTGACCGAAGGCGGACCCATTCGTTTATCCGGGAGTTGAGCGTGCACGCTCGTGGTCCATAACAAGAAAACGGCTGTTATCACCAGTGCTGGGTTCATACGCAATCCTCGCCTTAAACAGTAATGAATCAAGGCTACAGCAAATTCTTGACCCCTTCTACACTTGACGCGGCCGCTCATCTGTTGGACTATTGGCGGTCGGGACATCGCGGCATGAAGCGACTCTACTTCGGGTTTTCGCTCCTACTCCTCGCCGGTTGCGTCACTCGTTTCCGTTCCTATTGGAACGTGCGCGAGCTGGTCTTGTCACCGGCTCCAGTTATCGAGCTGGCGACCCAGGATAGCCATATTCTTTTGAGTGTCGACAAACGAACGCTGCAAAAGCTTTTCCTGTCGCACGTCCGCATTGCGCGTGCGGCCAACGTCCAAGCGGAACTGGTGCTTGTTGATGGCGACGAGCCCAATGCTTTCGCCGCATTGATTGGCGGCCGGCGCGCTGTGGCGATCAATCTGGGCATGGTGAAACTGATCGGCGCGGACGACGACGAGTTCGCCGCATTGCTCGGTCATGAAACCGCGCATTGGGCTAAAGGACACGTGGATTCCGGAAGAACTCGATCGAGCACCATTCAAGGGCTGGGTACATTGGTCGGCGCGGGATTGGGAATGGCGGGCGTGCCCGCCGCGGGGCTTATCAGCGGTTTGAGCGCGGACATCATTGAAAGTTCGTTTAGCCGCGATGACGAGCGCGAAGCCGATGCTTGGGGAATCGATTATATGACGGTTGCAGGATCTGATCCTTGGGCTGCCGTTCGGTTGCATGAAAAGATGTTAGCGTTGCCGCGAGGCGTCAGAATTCCATTTTTGAGCAGCCATCCAAGCGGTCAAGAACGAATCGAAAATCTTAAGCAGCTGATTGAAACAAAAAGACTTCAAATTGAAACGGGCCGCGCGCCATCGGATTGACTTCCGACCCATGTCCGTTCATTAAAATACGATCATCATTTGCGTGTCGCTGTCGATCTCGGCTTTCTACTCCGTGATCTAAATGAACCAAGCAAAAGCGCGCAGAAGACAACAGAAAGTCTTCTACGGCTGGTATATTGTTGCGGTCGGTTTTCTTGCCAATGTCGGCTCGTCCTTTGCGCTCGCCAGCACGCTCAGTATTTTTCTTAAACCCCTCACCGCTGATTTAGGAATTTCGCGCGGAGTGTTTTCCTTGCTTCGGTCAGGCGAGGGGCTCGTCGGCGCAGCCATTGCTCCATTTATTGGCACGTTAGCGGATCGTCACGGAGGGCGCTGGTTGATTGCCATCGGCACCGCCGTCGTTGCCATCGGTTACCTGCTGCTCGGACAGGCAGACACGTTCACGCAGTTCGCTTTCGTGCGTTTGACGCTGGTGACCTGGGGCGACGCGATGATGGGCTCCATGGTGGTCAATGTGATTGTCGCGCAGTGGTTTCTTTTACGCCGCGGTCGCGCGCTAGCGGTTACGAGCATGGGCGTTGGCTTCGCCAAAGTCTGTATGCCGATCGTCGCGGCATCGCTCATCCTATGGCTTGGATGGCGTCACACGTGGGTGGTTTTCGGCTGCGTGATTATGGTTCTCGTGGTCGGACCCGCATTGCTTTTCGTGCGGCGGAGGCCCGAAGAGATGGGTCTGGTTCCGGATGGCGCTCCGGCGTTCAATGCCAACCCGGGGTTGTCGGCCGAGCGAAAATCAATGTCAGCGAATCTCCCGAGCCGGGAAGAAATGGTCTGGACGCGGGCGGAAGCTCTGCGCACATCAGCGTTCTGGCTGCTCGTGGTTACTTTCGGCATCGCCAGCGTCGGCGTGACCGGATTAAATTTACACATTTATCCGTACGTCACCGACTTGGGCCATAGGCCGGTGATTGCCGCTTCGGTCATGAGCGTGATTGCCTCTATGCAACTCGCTTCACCGCTGGCGTGGGGACTCATCGCCGAGCGTATCGATGTTCGCATCGCCGCTATGCTGAGGTTTGTGATTCAAGCCATTGGCCTCGGTTTGGCGATTCTTGGAGAAAATCTCCCTTGCCTCTACAGCGGATTTTTTCTTTACGGCATTGGCCTGGGCGGAAACTTGGTTTTGCCGGAGATGATGTGGGCGAACTATTTTGGCAGACGCTCCCTGGGAAAGGTTCGCAGCCTGGGTTTGCTGATTTCGCAGGCGCTGGCGGCCGCCGGGCCGCCTTTTTTTGGATTTCTCTTTGACCTGACTGGCGGCTACGGACTTTCCTTTACACTCTTCGGCTGCGCGTTAATCACCTCGGCCTTTCTGAGTATGATGTTGCATCCGCCGCAAAAGCCGGCTGGAGGAAGTACGGAGTGCTCACGAATTGGAGTTTCGTGAGAACCCCTATTCCGCAGATCGGTACGCCTTGCTCCCATTATCTCTCATCGGGTTGGACGGGCGGTCGCCATTTACAACCCCATCAACAGGGACTGGCATTTCCATCCGCGCGATTTTTAGTCTAAGAGAGTGTAAGTCAATATGTCAGCCAAGGAACCTCTCACTTCGTGAAGAACTGTCCCGCCCTTGAACTTCGCAACGTCTCTTATGTCAGTGACGGCAAGCTTATCCTCCAATCCATCGATTGGACGGTACAACCGGGCGAACATTGGGCCATCTTGGGGCCCAACGGTTGCGGCAAGACGACGCTGCTCAAACTTGCCTGCGGCTACATCTGGCCCAACGCAGGCGGCGAGATTTATCGAAAAGGCAAGGCACTCGCGAATCTTCGCGAGCTGCGCAAAAGCATTGGCTGGGTAACCGCGGCCCTCACGGCGCAAATTCCCGAGCGCGAGATTGTCATTCGAACCGTAGTGTCGGGAAAATTTGCACAGATCGGCTACGTCGAAGGTTTTGGCGGCGCGGCGAATCGGCGAGATTACCGAATGGCGCAAAAGTTTTTAGATGAGATGCGCTGCGGGCAACTCGGCAACCAGGAGTTTGGAACGTTGTCGCAAGGCGAACAACAAAAGGTGTTGATCGCGCGCGCGCGGATGACCCGGCCGTATCTCATCTTCTTGGACGAACCGTGCGCGGGTATGGATCCGGGAGCGCGGGAAAATTTTTTGGCGACGCTCGATGCGCTGGGCAAGCACAAGAACATGCCGGCGCTGATCTTCGTTACTCATCATATTGAAGAGATTCTGCCGCTGTTTAAAAAAACTCTCGTTCTCCGGGATGGCCGTGTACTGCATGCCGGTGACACACGTCGTGTCGTGCAGCGCGGCATTTTAGCGGAGCTATACGGGGTGTCTCTTACCTTGACGAGAAAGAAAGGCCGTTATTGGCCGGTGCTCGCTTAAGGCGCTCGCGGAATACTTTTAAACTTCGGTACGTGAATGCCCGTTACGCACGCTGACTCTTCTTTCGGTTCTCCTCATCGCTGGTGGGCTCTTTCGGTGGTTGCCCTCGCGACATTTATGGTGACGATGGACACCGGCCTTTTAAGCATCAGTCTTCCGGTCATCGTCACGGAACTTCGCGCGGACTTATCACTGGCCGGCTGGTTGTTTCTTGTTTATGCGCTGGTGACGGCCGCGCTTTATCTCCCCTGCGGGCGGCTTTCGGATCTCGTCGGGCGCAAGAAAGTTTTCATGATCGGCTTTCTGATCTATGCCGTCAGTAGTTTGATTGCCGGTGCCAGTACCAGTAGTGGTCAGCTTATCCTCTCGCGTGGCGTGCAAGCGACGGGAAGCGCGCTGGTGATGGTTAACAGTTTTGCGTTGCTTACCACGCTTTTTCCGCCGCAAGAGCGCGGGCGAGCCATGGGGATCGCCGGCGGAACGGTATCCGCTCTCGGGTATACGCTCGGGCCGGTAATCGGCGGAATATTGACCCATGGATTCGGCTGGCGTTCGATTTTCTATGTCACGGCCGCGATGAGCTTTTGCGGCTGCTTCGCGGCCTGGCGTTTTATTCAGGGGGATGCCATTGAGAGTTCCTTCAATCATCGCGGGCCGTTCGATATGATCGGCAGCGTTACTTTTGCGCTGGCGCTGACCGCATTGATACTGGCGCTGGCGACCGGGCAAAACGGCGCATGGCATACCGCTTGGGTGCGCGCGGAATTGGTAGGCGGTATTTTCCTGCTCTGCGTTTTCATCTGGTGGGAAAATCGCGTCCGCTATCCGCTCCTCGACTTGACACTCTTCCGTATCGCCGCTTTTAGCTTCGGCAACATTGCGCGGCTCATTAGCTTCGTGGTCATCAGCATGAGCAATTTAGTCATGCCGTTTTTTCTCCAGTTGGCGATGGGCGCCGACCCGATGCGTGCGGGGATGCTGGTCGCGGCCACTCCTCTCTGTCTCGGATTGCTCTCGCCGGTTACCGGCTGGCTTTCGGAAAAAGTGGGAGCCAGGCTTTTGTCGGCCGCGGGATTAGCGATCAAGGGCATGGCCTTCTTTGCCTTCACTTCCTTGACGGCCCGCGCCACGTCCATGGACGTGGCGTTGCGCTTAGGATTGCTCGGTGTCGGCTTCGGCTTTTTCCAAACGCCGAACAACTATGCGCTGATGAGTTCGTTGCCGCGAGATCGGCTGGGAGTGGGCTCGTCCTTTCTCTCCATTGTTCGCAGCCTAGGCAATTCATTTGGCGCCGCGCTGGGAACGACACTCATCAGCATCCAACTTATCGCGGTGACGGGACAAACGTCGCTCGAGAATTTAAAGGCGATGATTACGGGCGCCGATTCGCCCGTGCTGGAAGCGTTTCTGAGAGGCTTCTACTCTACCTGTTGGTTTGGCGTTGCGCTGTGCTTTATCGGCGCTTTAGTTTCGCTTGTACGAGTGTCCGGAGAAGTTGAAAATGTCAATTAGCCTTATGCTCGATCCGGGTCCGTTCATCATAACAATGCGCGCGTCAGCTGGATGTGACCCGCCTAATTCCTGGCGAGGCCGACGCGACCGATGAAAGGCAGTTTGAGCGCGGGCCTTTGAAGATCGATGCCAAAATTGAGACCCAGAAGATTTAACTCAACGCCTTCTTCGCGCGCCAAGGTAACTCCCAATACGCCCAGCATCGAGAGCTGGTAACCGGTACCGCTCGGAGTGCGATCAATCAAAGCGCTGTTGATAGGATAGTCTTTGCCAATCGCCGTTGTCGGTAGATCCATATGAAGTTCCGGCACGTGCCGGCCGACGTATGCCGTAAAGGTATTGCTGTTGGGCCCCGGCCACAGCTGGTATTCGTTGGCATACGGATAGGTCGCCACGGCTTCGAGAATCTTGGAAATAGCGCGCGTGGCTTTTTCTCCGCGCAATTCGGCGATCAGTTCCGGCTCATTACCGAACCAGCGGCCGTCGGGAACCGCGGGAGCGGAAAACAGCGCAGGCAGATTGCGGTAGGAGCGCCAGCCAATGACTTGATGCACCGTATATTGGTTTGCGTTTTCGGTTTTGGTTGCAATCCACGTATGGACCCCGAAGACCCCGCGCCAGTTGAGCGCGCGGGCGGCATAGACCTGAACCACAGCTTCGGGCGTGCTTTCCGCAGGCGGAGCGATGCCGGCGCTGGAGCGATCGGCCGTGCGATAATCCCGGCGCAGCGCCACTTCGCCAGAGAATACGGCATAAAGCGGGAGCGCCAGGACGAACAATAAAGAAAAAGCAATCATTCTCGAACTCATGGGATTAGTCACAACAGATTATAACCCGTAAAAAACAATGACACCAGCAATTGACTCTAGCCGGATCAGTACGCGATCGATAAGGGGAGAGCCACGCTCCTTCAGTCTTACCCCTTGATCAGTATAGTGTCTGAAATTTTTTCTCCGACATTGGCGCAACAGTTATTGATTGTTATGACGGATCGAGTGATGATGACGCCGTGATTACTGTCGGAGAAGCTGTTCAGCTCATTCTCAAGCAAATTCGGCCGTTGCCGGCGGAAGAAGTAACGCTTCTTGAGGGTCACGAGCGGGTCCTGTGTGAAAATGTCCGTGCCGCGCGCCATGTTCCACCTTTTAATAACTCTGCCATGGATGGTTTCGCGGTCCGCTGGGCGGACGTTCAATACTCCTCTCCTGACTCGCCGGCTATACTGCGCGTGATCGAGACCGTGCCGGCCGGCTATGTCGCCAAGCACCGACTGGTCGAGGGGACGGCAATTAGGATTATGACCGGAGCACCGGTGCCGCGAGGCAGTGACACCGTGGTTCGGGTGGAGGATACAGAGACCGCCGGCGATCAAGTGCGCATCCGCAAAGCGGAGGGCCTGGGCAGTCACATTCGCAAAGTCGGCGAAGATATCCGCAGCGGCGAAACTATTTTGCAAAAAGGCAGAAGGCTTACGGCCGCCGATCTCGGTCTCATCGCCTCTGTCGGAAAAGCCCGCGTAAAGGTGTATCGTCGGCCCGTGGTGGGCATCATCTCTACGGGAGATGAGCTGCTGAATGTCGAGGACGCGCCGCAACCGGGCAAAATCGTCAATAGTAATAGTTATACCCTGGCCGCCGCGATCGCGGAAACGGGAGCGATCCCGCGGGTGTTGGGGATTGCACGCGATACGAGAAAGGGATTGGTGGCGGCTTTCAAGAAATCGTTGGCTTATGACGTCATTGTGACCTCGGGCGGAGTTTCAGTGGGCGATTTCGATTTCGTAAAAGAAGCATTTGGCGATATTGGGGTTAGAATGCGCTTTTGGCGCGTGGCGCAAAGGCCGGGGCACCCGATGGCGTTCGGCCGCGTTGGCGCGAAGCCGGTGTTTGGCTTGCCCGGAAATCCAGTGTCGTCCGCCGTTTCGTTCTTGCTTTACGCGCGGCCGGCTCTGCTCAAGATGATGGGTTACAAGAAACTCTTCCTTCCGGTTACTCACGCAACCTTGGAGCATGATATTCACAAGCACCATCGACTCAAAGAATTTATCCGCTGCCGAATCCGCCGTGAAAACGGGAATGTTCTCGTCTGCAGCACCGGAACGCAGAGTTCCGGGGTGCTGCGTTCTCTTTCTCTGGCCGACGGGCTTATTATCGCCCACGAAGAGCAAGAGCTTTTGGCTAAGGGATCAGTCGTTCCGGTGCTCGTGCTCGACTATCGCGATCAGTTGCAATCCGAGTTGGGATTCTGATCGTGGCGCGCGAGCTTCGCATCGGACAGGGCTATGACATTCATCGCTTGCGGCGCGGACGAAAACTCTTTCTCGGCGGCATCGAGATTCCCTATGATCGGGGTTTGATCGGCCATTCCGATGCCGATGTTTTACTGCACGCGCTCATGAATGCGCTGCTTGGCGCGATGGGCGAGGGCGATATCGGGATTCACTTCCCTGACAGGGATCCACGTTACAAAAACATTTCCAGCGTGACCCTGTTGCAGCGTGTCACGCGTATCATGCAACGGCGGGGTTTCAAGCTGAGCAACGCCGACCTCACCGTTCTGGCGCAGCAGCCGAAATTAGCTCCTCATTATGGAGCGATCAAAAAACGCGTGGCAGGAGCGCTGAAGGTCCTAGAAAGCAAGATCAATATAAAGGCGGCCACAACTGAAAAGCTCGGTTCGATCGGTCGAGGCCAGGCCATCGCCGCTAACGCCGTGGTTTTATTGCGTCGCGGGTGATGCCAAGACAGGAGCGATGTTGACAAAGAAGTTTTATTATAATAACCAAAATCTATTCTTAAGTGACATCTGAGCCTCCTAAGATCGCGCCGCAAGCGCGTGAGCAGGAAATAGAGAAATTAGCTCAAGAGCTTGGCCGTTTGATTCAGGGCGCTGAACCTGAGCGGCGGGAAGATCTTAAAGAGCTGGCGTTTACCCTTATCCGCGAGGAGTTGATCCACAAGATCGAGGGTGAAGACAAGACGGGAGGATCGACTCTCGCCCCCTTCAATCCACTGGGAACGGGAGTGCTATTATTTTTTTTGGGCGCCGGTCTGTCTTTTGTTTTCGGACCGGTGGGATTGCTGTTGATGATGGGGGGAGTGATCTTCGTAATCTGGGGAGCCCTCATCAGCTGGTTTAAAGGATAGAGCGCTCATGGCTGAAGCAGCAAAGATAAAACGAGGTATCTGGTCGCGCCGAGACTTTTTTACGCGAATCGGCTGGGGCGGTTTCGGCATATTTGGCGGGTTGACGCTGCTGGGTTTTCTCCGTTCGGCATTCCCGCGGGTTCTTTTTCAGCCTCCCTCCACCTTCAAAGCCGGACTGCCTTCTGATTATGCCGTGGGTGAGGTCAGCGATAAATACAAACAAGACCAGCGTGTCTGGATCGTCCGGGAAGAAGCGGGTATTTATGCTATTTTCGCCAAGTGCACGCATCTGGGTTGCACGCCCCGTTGGCTCGCCGCGGAAAATAAATTCAAGTGTCCCTGTCACGGCAGCGGTTTCTTTAAATCGGGATTGAATTTCGAAGGGCCGGCGCCGCGACCTTTGGATCGCTTTAAAGTAACGGTTGGCGATGACGGTCAACTCGTGGTGGATAAGAGCAAGGTGTTCAAAATGGGTCCGGGAGTTGAGCCCGATGAACAATATGCGGACAGCATCCTCAAGGTTTAACGGGATAAAACCATGAGCCTTTTTGATAAGATCAAAAACGATATTGTCGAAAGCCACGTGTGGAAGGCGATTTTTCGGCACGGCTATGAGGACACGCCGCGCAATCGTGTCATGATGGTCACGGCCAACGTCTTTCTCCATCTTCATCCGGCGAAAGTCCGGCGCCACGCAATCCGCATGCGCTTCACCTGGTGTATGGGTGGACTCACCTTCTTCATGTTCTTAATCACGGCCGTAACCGGCGTCTATCTGATGTTCTATTACCGGCCGGTCGCCGAATACGCCTACGCCGACATGAAATACCTCGAATTCGACATGCCGTTCGGCATGCTCATGCGCAACATGCATCGCTGGGCCGCGCATACTATGGTTGTTTTCGTTTGGCTCCACATGTTCCGCGTGTTTCTCACGGGTTCTTACAAGCCGCCGCGGGAATTTAACTGGATCGTCGGGGTTCTGTTGCTGGTCCTAACTTTGCTCCTCAGTTTCACGGGGTATCTCCTGCCCTGGGATCAGCTTTCGATTTGGGCCGTAACCGTAGGGTCAAACATGGCTCGCGCCACGCCGTTGTTGGGTAATGAAGGCCCGTTCGCCGATTTAGTGGGCGCCAACCCCATTTATGATGCCCGCGCGTTCCTTTTCGGCGGTGGCGAGATCGGGCCTCACACGCTACTGCGGTTCTATATTCTCCATTGTATTTTTATTCCCTTGGTCGCAAGTATTCTAATGATAGTTCATTTCTGGCGCATTCGCCGCGACGGTTTCTCGGGTCCTTCCCTTTAGACAACGAAGAACGAGGAATAAGATGGCTGAGGCAACACGAGAAAAGAAGTTTCCGGTGGATGATAAAGTTCATACCTGGCCGCATTTGGTGCGCTTGGAATTCCTGGTCGCAATCTTGGTCTTTGCGGTCCTGATCATCTGGTCAGTATCGATCGATGCGCCGTTGGAAGAGCCGGCGAATCCAACGCGCACTCCCAATCCCTCCAAGGCGCCGTGGTATTTTCTCGGTCTCCAAGAGATGCTCGTTTACTTTGACCCGTGGCACGCCGGGGTCGTACTGCCGAGCCTGATCATCGTCGGGCTCATGGTGATTCCGTTCATCGACATCAATCCCAAGGGCAACGGCTACTACTGCTTCAAAGACCGGAAATATGAGATCCTGACTTTCTTCTTAGGGTTTCACGTCCTATGGGTATCGATGATCATTATCGGGACATTTTTCCGTGGCCCGGGCTGGAATCTTTTTTGGCCGTGGCAGCGCTGGGATCCGCATAAGGTGGTTGCCTTGACCAACGTCGACCTGCCCTATCTGGTGGGGTTCAGGGATTATACCTGGTCGGCTATCTTTGGCGCGGTCGTGATCGGCGCGTATTTCGCTGTGTTCATCGCAGGATTTTACTGGTGGGTTTTGCGCATTAAAGGGCGGGAATTCTTAGAACGGTGGGGCATGGTCCGGTTCATGATCACCGCGGTACTGGCCGCGTTCATGGTCTCTCTCCCCGCGAAAATGTTTCTCCGGCTCGTGTTTAATGTCAAGTACATTCTCGTGACTCCCTGGCTCAATATCTGAATGTTTTACGTCGCGAAGACTCTGCAAGCATTGGGGCTTGCCGATGTGGGCTATGCCCTTTTTGTCGGCATCGTGAAAGACTTTTCCATGGCGGAAGAAATCGTGTTGACCGTGATCGGTCTTGCAATCTTTGCTTTGGGCCGCGCGCTTGAACGCAAGGTCGCGTGAGGTAGAGGCATGGCGGAACGGGGTATCGACCAGAACGAAGAGAAAAAGTCATACGGCAGCATTTTTGTTGTTAGCATCGCCCTGCTGGTGGCCTTATCCTTGTGGGCCTTCTGGGACGACAACATCACGCGTCGTCCGTGGAAAGCTTTCCAGGAGCGATTTTACCGGCTCGACTACAGCCGAGCGATGGCGGCGTACAATGAAGAGGACAAAAAACTCCAGGCGGACGCAAACTACAAAGAGCTGAGCCAAAAACTGGCTGATGCCCAAGCGAGTCTCAAACGGGGCGACCTCAACCGCAAGCTTGCCGCCCTGGAAAAACAGGAAGACGAAGCCACGGTCCGGTTCAAAGAGATCGACCAGGATGTCAAATTTATCAAGAGCGAGTTGGAAGAGACCTGGTACGAATTCGATCATGCGGTGCAGCAAAAAAGGGATCCGAGACCCTACCAAGAGCACATTGAGGAGCTGAACAAGGAAAAGGCCAAACTCGATCCACAGCTGGATGCGGCGCAAGCGAAGCGCGTTCAGATCAAGGAGGAAATCAACAAAATTAATGCGGGCGTGAAGGATCTCGAAGACCAGCTGGCCAAGCTTACGGCGGAACGCGATAAGTGGGTTCGGATCATGGAAAACGTGACCTTCAAGATCGGCCCATTCTCTTTTTATAAGATCCCCAAAATCCAGCAGGTGGCTTTGGACGAGTTTGATCGCAATCGGTTTGATCAACCGGTCGCTCGTGTCGATCGCTGTCAAAGCTGTCATCTCGCGATCAATCGACCGGGATTTGAAGACCAGCCCAATCCTTTTAAGACCCATCCGCGCCGTGAAGTGTTGCTAGCGGATAACGCCCATCCGGCTGATAAATTCGGCTGTACATCCTGCCACGACGGGCAAGGCGTAGCGGTGAGCAGCGTGAAACAGGCGCACGGCGAGGTGCCTTACTGGGAAACGCCTTTGCTGCGCGGCGCTAAAGTACAATCCAGCTGCACGTCGTGCCATCTCGACGTGCAAAAATTTGAAGAAGCGCCGCTGCTCACGCAAGGTCAGGTGCTATTCGAGCAGGTGGGCTGTACGGGCTGTCATTTGGCCAAAGGATACGACAATATCCCAAAGATCGGTCCTAGCCTGACCAAGATCAACGCGAAGGTAGATCCGAGCTGGATGGTGCGTTGGATTGAGAGCCCGCACAAGTTCCGTCCGCGCACGCGTATGCCGAATTTCGATCTTAAGGTAGACGATGCCACGGCCATCGCCGCTTTTCTTTGGTCACTTTCAAAGGACGATGCCGACAAGTGGACTCAAGAGCATCCGCTGCCGGCCGGATTCCGCGAAGGCGACGCTGATCAAATCGCAAGGGGCAAACAGCTAACTGAAAGCGTGGGCTGTAAAGGCTGCCATGGCTTTGCCGAGGGCGAGTTCACGACGACCATCGGCAAGGCGAAGGATTTGGTTCCAAACCTCAAAGATGTCGCCGCTAAAGTCGGCCCGCAATGGACTTACAATTGGATCAAAAACCCGCGTGGCTTTTCTCCCGATACCCGGATGCCGAGCTTGCGTTTGTCTGATGAGGAAGCTCTAGGGATTACCTCTTACCTCATGACTCTCGGCGCTAAGCAGGCCCCCATCGCCGGCATTCAGGAAAAGCTCGCAGATCCGAACGCTATCAAGCGCGGGGAAACCCTGGTGCGTAAGTGGGGCTGCTTCGGTTGTCATGAAATCAAAGGAATGGAGAAGGAATCCCGTATCGGTGTCGAGCTGACGACCTTTGGCTCCAAGACTCTGGAAGAACTTTTCTTCGGCAATCATACCGACATTAAGGAAACTTGGGACGACTGGACTTACAACAAGCTCAAAACGCCGCGGACTTATGCCACTGAACGCGTCGAACAGTTGATGCCCCAATTCGATCTGACCGATGATGACATCAAAGCTTTGCGCGTTCTTCTCGCCGGTTTCCGTGAACGCAAAGTGGCCAAGCGTTACCAAGCGGATCAGAGCGACCGGGTGGTCCAGGTCGTTGAAGGTCGCCGTTTAATGCATCAATATAACTGTATTGGCTGTCATGAGATTGAAAAACGCGGCGGATTTGTCAAAAAATATTATGAAAACCCGGCTTCCGCTCCGCCACTGCTCAATGGCGAGGGCGAGAAGCTGCAATCGAACTGGTTCTTTAGCTTCATAAAGGCGCCATTTTCGCTGCGGCCGTGGCTGCAAATTCGTATGCCGACCTTCGGCTTGTCGGACGAGCACGCGAATCAATTGGTAAGCTACTTTAATGGCCTGTCGAAAGTTGATATACCCTATGCGTATATCGATGACAAAAAGATTCCACCGGAGCATCTCGACGCGGCGCGAGTGCTTATTTCCAAGGATTATTTCAACTGCTTTAGCTGCCATCAGCAGGGGGAAAGGAAACCTGAAGGGCCGCCGGAAGGCTGGGCGCCGGATCTAACGCTAGCGCGTCAGCGGCTCAATCCGAATTGGATTCTCAAGTGGCTACAGGATCCGCAAAAGATTCAACCGGGAACCAAAATGCCGTCGTTTTATCCCGGCGGTCCCGATAATGTTCTTGGCGGCAAAGACGACAAGCAAATAGAAGCGTTGCGTGATTACCTCATGAGCATCGGCAAGGGTGCTGAGGCGACGGCTGCGCCACGGTCCCCAGCGCCGGGGAAGATGAAAATGGCGCGGAATTGAATATTTACCACGTCTGAGGCGTCGAAAAAACAAAGTAAAACAGAAATTTTAAGGAGGCCAGTATGAACAAGCTAGGATCGTTTCTCTTATCGGCAGCTTTGCTCACGCTCCCGGTTAGCAGCATGGCGGCGTACGAAGGCGGTGATGTGAAGGACGGCGGCACTATCTCCGGTACGGTTAAGTTCAAGGGCACCACGCCCGCCCCAAAGAAGCTCGATGTCGGAAAAGATAAAGAGGTCTGCGGTAAAACTACGAAAACGGACCAGTCCCTGGTCGTCAATAACGGTAATATTGTAAACGCGGTGGTGACGATTACCGATATCAAGAAGGGCAAAAAAATCGAGTTGAAGAAAGTGCAACTCGACCAAAATGGTTGCCAGTATCACCCTCATGTCTTGGCGTTCCCGGCGGGCAGTACGGTAGAGGTTCTCAATCCGGATGGTATTCTTCACAACATCCATTCCTACAGCAAAGTCAACAGCGCGTTTAATATGGCACAGCCAAAATTCAAAAAGACCTTGGAAGTAAAGATCGACAAGCCGGAGCCCATTGAAATCAAATGCGATGTGCATGGCTGGATGCAGGGCTGGTTGGTTGCGACCGACAGCCCTTATGCTGCGGTGACCGACGATTCGGGTAACTTCAAGCTCACCGATGTCCCGGCGGGTACTTATACGGTTGAGGTATGGCAGGAAAAACTCGGCAAGAGCACTCAGAAGGTTACGGTCAAGGCGAAAGAAGACGCAAAAGCCAACTTTGAGTTAGCGGGCAAATAACCGTTTCCTGATTGCTGCAAAAAGCACGGCACTCAACGGGTGCCGTGCTTTTTTTTGCTTCTTTTCAGTCCACCCCGCGTTGCACGGGCGGAACAAGCTGGGCTTAAACGCGAGAGCGTACAGCCGAGTCCTCAAAGTAGCGCGCTCCATCGCCGGATCGCGCCCGCGGAGAAAACATCGAAGCATCGCATATTGCCGAAGCGATTCAATATCGCAGCTTTGGATCGAAGAAGATAGGAGTCCAGAGCACGCCTGTGCCATAGGTAAAAATCTGGTCCTAATATTTTCTTACTCGGTCAATCCGCCAACGCTGTTTTTTATCTTGTCATCCACGCAAGACATGTCGTTTTATTTTCTCAACTGTGAAAAGCGTTTTCGCCGAGACCATTTGCACCAAATTGTTTTTGTAATGTGCCGGTTCTGATCTACCGCCTTGATCCTTCGAAGTTTTTCTTTTCGACGTGAGCTTTGCCGCCATCTTCTCCTTCGCTTCGAAGGCGCAAACGCTCGGCCATTAAAGACTGGCACGTGTTTTGGTTCATCGCTCCGCAGTTCGAACCAACCGTTCGGAAATTCGATTGCCGCAACAGGAGACGCAGCCATGAAGGACACGCTTCAAAGTCTCGTCATTTCGCAACGAGTTTTGCTCTCTCTCTCTCTCTCTCTCTCTCTCGGTTGCGGTGGCTAGCCGCTGAAATTTTTCTCATCTGTACTTTGCTCGTTTCCGTCACATCAGCCTTTGCGCAGAGCACCGACTCACAGCAAAGCGCCGCAGTCCAGCCGGACGCACAGACGGTCGTGCCTGAGGCCCCCAAACAACAACCGCAAACCAAGACAGCAACGCTTGCCGCCGGTGTTGACTCCTCGGCCGGTTCCA
>JBGPIK010000082.1:0-19894 GCA_041484845.1 Binatia bacterium
GAACTGGTGCTGATCTGCTCGCCGCAGCACCCTTTTTCTCTCCAGAAATCGATCAGTCTAAAAAAGCTAGCTTCCCAACCCCTTGTGGCGTTCCAGCAAGATATTCCCACGCGCAAGGCGCTGGATGATATCCTAAGAAAGCTTGGGGTATCTCTCACCATCAAGGCTGAATTTGACAACATCGAGCTGATCAAGCGCGCCGTGGAGATAGGATTGGGGATCGCTGTGGTTCCATCAATAACGGTAAAGTCTGAGATTCAGGCCAGCCTGCTCAAGGCACTTTTTCTAGAGGAGGGCCCCTTTTTGCGCCCCATCGCCGTCGTTCACCGGCGCGGGAGATCTCTGCCGGCCGCCGCGAAAAAATTTATCGCCGTGTTGACGGGAAACGGACCGTGAATTTCAATCCTTCACTGGGGTCGTGATGGGATCTTCTTCCTCTTTGCAGCATACTGCCTAATCTTTTGTTCTTTTCGGATTCTTGTTCAACGGAGCAGCGTGACAGGTTCAGTGAAAAGGTGTCTTCCCTACGAAACGTGCATTTGAATCCTCACCCCGAGCTGGCATCGCTGTTGAGTGACCCATGCTCGCACCCCCATCGCTGACCATTTTGATCTTGTCAGAATCAGTAGGATGCTTCGTTGAGGTGCAGAAGTCTGCGGGTTTTGGGTTCAGTATTGCCGCTGACGGGCCATCGCAGCCTGCTTCACGGTACCAGCACTCTCCCTAGGCCATTAGATTGCAGGCCACCAGGCTCAACGTGAGACGGAAAGCTCCCAGCAATAGTGCAATCATCTTTCTTGTCGCCGTGATTGATTGCCATTTTTTCCGCCACGAATCGAGCAGGCAATCTGAAGCGGGGCCGCGCGGGCAGCCGGCGATCATCACTCCATAAATCGCCGCTTCCACACGATTTCTAAGTTCGAGTTTTCTGAGTATGTTCTCCAAATGGCGCTTGACCGTGGCCGGGCTGATGCCCAGATCCGCGGCAATTTCTTTGTTGGTTTTTGCCTGCGCCAGTAGATTTAGAACCCGCATTTCCGACGCAGTTATATTACCCTGTGGCATGGGCACCGTTCTCCCGCAGGCTTCTGGTTCCGTTGCGAAACCCGCTACGTGCTCACTACTGCCATGATCGACGACGCTGATGTGTTGTGTTCTCAAGGTTTGTGACTTTCTTAACGTGGGAGGCAGAGTTTCAGCACTACTTCTTTTTTAAATCAAAGTTAATATCTACAACTTCGCCTTCGCGCACTAATGCAACGCCGACATCGGTCGTACCGAGCTGGGGATGCCAGACTTGCAGGCGATACTTTCCCACTGGCACTGCGTCCAAGCGATAATTGCCGTTCTTGTCGGGCGCGATAAAATAAGGATGATTTTTCACGACGATAAAGGCTTCCATGTTCGGGTGCACGTTGCACAAGACGCGCACCACGCCCGTTTTGTCGAAAGTCACGCTTCTGGATTTGCCCGGAGCGTAAAGCCCGAGATCAAAACTTTTTGTGTCGGACTTTGAGTAGATGTTGTGCCAGATCTTGTCTTTATTTGGGAAATCAACGGTTGTCCCGACGAGCACGGGCAAGACATAGGGAATAAGCGTCATCTCCCTTTGGTCCATAACCGCCATTTTCGGCTTGGCCGCTGCCAGATCGACCTTGGCGATTTCCGCCGGCACCCCTTCAAGAGAAACAACGACATCCGCGGTCGGTTTGCCCGCGAGGGTAATGGTCCCTTTGACAATCCCGCGCATTGCCGCCGGTTCGGCCGCGTGCGCCCTTGCACCGAGCAGGAGGGTCGCCAACAGGAAAACCCAAAGGTAACGTCGCGTCATTTTTTTACTCCTGGGCTTGGTTTGAAGACAAAGTCAACGTTGTGGGAGTCGCCGGCTTTGAGTTCCACGGATTTTTCTTCACTGCCCAAACTCTCGTGCCAAACTTTTACTTTGTATGTTCCGGCGGGGATATCGTTGATTAGGTATTCGCCATAGGCATCGGTTACCGCTTGGTAAGGATGATCGGTAACCACAAGATAGGCGCTCATCCATGGATGAACCTCGCAAAGAATCTTAACGACGCCCGGGGTAACCAGCGGCTTTCGGCTCACTCTTCCCGGATAAAGTCCGACGTTGAACTGAGGTTGGCCGTTGATGAAAAAAGCATGTACAGTGTGAAGAATGGAATCGGTATTCTTCATCAACACGAACTGTCCGACGCTTGCCACTAGAACATGGGGAACGAAGCGGCACCTGACATTATCGAGCTCGTGCTGCGCTTCTTTTTCGACGGCCTTACCCTTGGTGATTCCTTCGAGAGTCACTACTGCGTAACGCAGACCTTGTCCGGGTCCGACAATTAGATTTTCATTCGGTACATCCTTACAGACCTCCTTGTACTTACTAATCTGTAAGGGTGGCAAACTTGGAAGCTTGCCTTCGATCTTCACGCTGCCGCGAATCGTGGCGCCATTGTTCACGGTGATTTCGTCGTAGGCGGCCGCATACGAAGTGAAGACAATGGGACAGACAACTCCCATCCAGAGAGTGATCACAACCGTTGTTTTCATATTCATATGACGCTTCCAACGAGCAATGGTTATGCCAGTAAATTGCTTAGGTTTTTCGACCCAACAAAAGTTGTTTTTCTTATTCCTGCAAAGAGCCTCCCAGGGTCGTCCCAAGAATAAGAATTCGAGCCGAGGACTTTTTCTGCCTTGCATATTTCCGCGATTCCCTCGAACAACTACATGGCATCCGCCGTTTGGTTTAACCGGCCACTGAAACGCCTAAAAGCCAGCCTACGGAGTACGTAATGGCCGATGCCAAAAGTCCAATGCCGAGCATGCGCATGCCGCTAATGAAAGGGCCGCGGGCGGTGAAAATCGAAAGCAACGCACCGACGGCAAAAAGCGCCAGGCAGCTGAGCAAAGCGCTGGCAATCCAGGCGCCGCGCCCGGAGGTGAAAAGATAGGGAAGTACCGGGACGAGCGCGCCGACAACGAAGGCTATAAACGAGCTGACGGCCGCAACCCGCGGCGAACCGAGCTCCGAGGGATCCAAACCCAACTCTTCGCGTGCCAGTGTATCAATCGCGGTGCGCGGGTTTGCAACGATGCGGCTCGCTAATGCATGGGCCTCGTCTTCCGGGATGCCCTTAGCTTGATAGATAAGCGCAAGCTCCTCTTCCTCTTCCTTTGGCGATATCTCCAATTCTTGCTTTTCCATCGCAATTTGTTGCTCAAATAATTCGCGCTGGGCGCGCATCGAAACGTATTCACCTGCCGCCATAGAAAATGACCCGGCCAGTAAACCGGCGATGCCGGCGAGGAGCAGGTATTCCGGTTTCGCATCGGCCCCCGCGAAACCCATCACCAAACTGAAATTCGATACCAAGCCGTCGTTCACACCGAAAACAGCTGCCCGCAGGCTGCCCGCGCGTGACATCCTGTGCCAGGCTTCACGTCCCATAATCCCGTCTTGGCCGGGCACCGCGTCGCTCATTTCGCGCAACGCTCGACTATGAGCACGTTCCTGTGCCGGTAAACCCGCCGCTTCGGGCTGCATCAAATAACCCGCTTCGTCACGGGCTTCGAGAGCGCTAATGATCGGTAAAACCTTGCGGGTCCCGAAATGACGCGCCACAAAACCCAACAGTCGCACTCGCGCGCTGCGACGATAAGATGGGACGGTCCCTCCGGCCGACTGAATCAAACGAACCCAGCGTAGCGCGTGACGCTCCTCTGCGCGCGCCATCTTTTCAAAAATCACCGCCCGTTTTTCATCTTTATCCGCGGCGGCGAGCGAACGGTAAAGCGTGATTCCATCCATTTCAACAAAATAGTTTTTTAGATAACGGGCGATATCCACTGCAACGCTCTCTCGATCTTCTTTCACGATTAGCTTCTTACTTGTGTCCGCTTGATGCTAGGATTACTGACGAGGGGTTTGCGCAAAGCTGGCTGCGTTTCCACGCACACAATTCGTCGCGTTTTTCTGCCACCTTCTTGCCACAGAGGCGATTCGCAAGTCAACCTAATTCTATTAAATTTCACCTTGCATGGAGCGGCCTTTTCATTCTACGTTGCTCCACTATGATTACTTTCAGTGATATCGAACAATCCCGAGCACGTATTCACAAACAAATCTATCTTTCGCCGTTTGCCTATTCAGAAACCATTAGCCGTATGACCGGCAGCCACGTTTTCTTTAAACTCGAGAACCTGCAGATGACCGGGTCGTTTAAGGAACGCGGCGCTCTCAATCGCTTGTTGACGCTTGCTCCCAATGAAGCCAAGCGCGGCGTTGTCGCCGCCAGCGCAGGCAACCACGGCATGGCCGTTGCTTTTCATAGCCACAAGTTAAAAAGATCCGCGACTATCGTAATGCCGCTCCATGCACCGTTGATCAAGGTCGCCCGCGTGCGTCTGTACGGCGGAGAATGCGTATTGCACGGTAGCGACTACGATTCTGCTTTTGCGGAAGCACGCCGATTAAGTCGCGAGCGGGGCCTAAGCTTTATACACGCATTCGATGATCCATGGGTGGTCGCCGGTCAAGGAACAATCGGCCTGGAACTCTATGAGCAAAATTCGGCTTTAGAGGCCGTCGTGGTGCCAATTGGCGGCGGCGGGCTGATCGCCGGCATAGCCCTCGCACTCAAGACATTGAATCCTCGCATCCGCATCATCGGCGTTCAAGCGCAGGCGATGCCGTCGATGCAAGCGGCATTGGCGAGCGGCAAGCTGACCCGCCTCCCCCCCTCTACTACTATTGCGGACGGCATTGCGGTGCGAAGGGTTGGAGAACTGGCACTGGCCTTGGCGCAGCGTTATGTTGACGAGGTCGTCACGGTAACTGAGGGAGAGATCGCCAATGCGGTCTTGCTGCTTTTAGAAATCGAGAAAACGGTCGCGGAAGGGGCTGCAGCAGTTCCATTGGCTGCACTGGTGAACAAGAAGGTTGTGCTAAAGGGCAAGAACGTCGGGCTCGTGGTATCCGGAGGCAACATCGATATGAATCTGATTTCCCGGATTATCGAAAAGGGCCTAATTCAGGACAGCCGACTTGTCAGGTTTTCCATTGTAATTTATGATCGGCCCGGTACGCTTGCTCAAATCGCGCAACGCATCGCAGAAACGGGCGCCAATATTTTACAAATTAGTCAGGCACGCGGTTTTGGACAAATGGCCATAGGCGAGACCGAGGTAGAGTTAATCCTTGAAACCACCGGTCCGGAGCACATTGAACGGATTTATCGCACGCTGCGCAAACACAAGTTCAAAATCAAGAACGGGTCTTGAGCCTTGAGGCCGATAAGGACCGTAAGGGGAGATCCTTCGATAGGGTTGAACTGTGCAAATTCCCGGTTGCAAGGGGGATCCAATTTGCAGTGTTGACGATTTGCTTCGCAATTTTCTCACCCACGCGATAAGGATGGGATTAACGATCTGCATAATGATGCGTTTTTCTAATAAAACCACTTTGAGTTGTTGGCACAAACCCTGCTGCGCTTCGTTGTCATAGAGACGGAAAAGGCGCCGATCGTGCCAATCAGGGTTTATACGCGAAAGGAGTAGATGTTGAAATGTCTGCGGCGGCAGGAAAATACAGCTGGATGAAAGTCGTCGACGTTATGACGAGGGATCCTTTGACCCTTACCCCGGCCGAAACCATCGGTCAGGCCGATGAATTGATGACCCAAAACAAATTCCGTCAGATTCCCATCGTCAGAAACAAAGAATTGGTGGGAATCGTCACCGACAGAGACGTCCGGTCGTTCCTCAGCGGCTCAATCCTAGCAAATCCCCACGATAGAGATCGCGCTTTCAATACTCCGATCCGAGAGATCATGACCACTGAGCCGATTACGGTTTCACCTGAAGACGATCTGCAAGAAATCCTCGAGCTGTTAATCGAGGAGAAGATCGGCGGTATTCCGGTCGTCGATGACAACGAGGGGTTAGTTGGAATTGTGACTTATGTGGACATGCTGCGCTGTTTTCTCAATCGCCTACAGGAAGATTAGCGAAGGGAAGCGAATATGAAAAATGATAAAGAGGGAGTGGTGCGGGAGATAATGATGGGTTCGCCGGTAACACTCAAACCGGAGGACACTTTAGATTTAGCCAACGATGTGATCTCATTAGGCCGCATTCGCCACATTCCGGTATTGGCAGAAGATCGGGTTGTGGGTTTGTTGAGTGAGCGCGATTTAATCGGTGCCACGGCCAATCATATTTTCGGACTTAAGCAAAAGAGCAAGTCGGCGCTGCTTAAGACGGTCGTAATCAACGACGTTATGAAAAAGAAAGTCATTACAGTGGCTCCGGACACGACCATCAAGGATGCCGCGCGCCTGATGGCCGATAAAAAAATTGGCTGTGTGCCGGTGATGAGCGGCGGAGCGCTGGTCGGCTTGCTCACGACTACCGATATTCTGAGATACGTGGCATCCTTAGGATAAGCCGCATCTCTCGGATGAATTACACGATGACGAGGAGGGCGTATGGCCGGCTTCTTAGGCACGAAAGAGGTCCTGACAAGAGAGAGAGTTAAAGAAATTTTGCGCAAAAAGGAATATTCCTACCTAGAAGAGAAGGTTAGTCTCTTGGAAGTTCGAGATGATTCGCTGTTAGTTAAGGTTTCCTTCTTGATTGAGCATCGAAAACGCATGATCGCAATCGAAGCAAAAGAGCCGATCGTGCTTGCCCTCAAGGACTTCAGAGTAGAAGATTGGGGTGACGGCATTCGTAAAGTTGCTGACATTGATTAGAATTCCGCAAGCTGCATCTCTGTAATCGAGTGACGCGGCGCCAGGCGCCCTTTCGATAATCGCTTAAGCAGGGTTTCCCCTTTTGACCGTGCACTTAGCGGCCGATCCAGAAACATCGCGCGCGATGTTTTCTAGATAGAGCCGGCTGCGATATTCTTGTTCACCAATAACCGCGTAAATTCTCTGTTGTCTTCGCTCGTCCCGTTTGTCTGTCTTCTCTACGTTTCACTCCGATTTGTTTGGCGTTTCAGATTTTTTCGATTGTGGGGGCGCAACCGTTGTGTCAGAATTTCTCGTTGGATTTGCGATTGTCTCTGCATTCAGACTTTGCACAACTGCGAATATACCGGACACTGCTTGGCGGAACTAATAAAAGAAAGGCAGACTGAAGTAGGTCGTGCTTTAAATGGGGTCGCGAAATTACGGCTAAAATAATAAGATCGAGAATGGCACCATTATTGCGTTAAGTTGGCGTACCCTAAAATGCCTGCGATTAAGCGATAGGCAAAGTGTCTGGCCGGAAAGGAGCACTTCCCATGAATGAGCTTAAGATTCTCCCCAGTTCCGATTGGCTTCGGCAACGGCGAAAAAGTATCGAGACAACGCTTTCACACCTAGAGAACGAACGACGTCAGGTTGAACAGAACACCGAGTGGATGGACCGGCTAGCCTATCAAAATAGGCTCAGGCTTCTGGACCGCGTGACGCGATGGTATCACGAAGAAATGGGGCAGATCGATCAAGCCCTTGGTGGCTCGCCTAGTAAAACGTATGGCGTTTGCGACGCCTGTCAAGAGCCCATTGAAGCCGATCGGCTGGAGTTCGATCCTCACGCGGAATTGTGCTTGGAATGTGAGGAGTATCGCGCTACTTTGAGAGCCGAATGATTCTCGACACGGCTTCAAAGTAGCGCTGCTCTGGGGTCCAGCCTCGAGCGCAGAAACTTCTCACATACCGCCGCAAGTTCTTCGACTGGTTGTACGGTATTCAGCTCAAGATAATTTTGGACGGGCATTTCACTGGGAGGCTCACACGCCGCTTTCTGCTCCACGTAAATTTCCCACCGGCCATCGGACAGATCGCGCCCCTCGGCTTCTCTTTGAACGAGCCGATTTTTGATAGTCGCGTCGGTCGCAAAGCAATGGACCAAGAACACCGGCACGTTATGCTTTGCAGCCATGCGGGTCACTTTTTCACGATTCGCGCGCTGAGCAAACGTCGCATCGAGTATTGCGCCGCGACCGCCTAGTATTTGTTTTTCCGCCTCTCGTACGATTTTTCCGTAGGTTTTTTCCGTCATCGGCTGGCGGTAAATTCCGGTGTTCATGGGCACGATCTCGCGACCCGGTTTTCCCCTCAGGGCTTTACGAATCGCATCTGAGCTAAATACCGGCAAGTCTAATCGCTGGCTTAATTCGTGCGCCAGCGTCGTTTTCCCGCTGCCGGTTAAGCCACAAAGAAGTACGAGAAAAGGCTGAAAAGGCAACCAAGTAAGCCGCGCGGCGTAACGAAAATAGCGCGCCGATGAACCATTCTTGCCATGGGAGCGAAGGGCATTTACCTTCCCGCGCACCAGCGCGCGGTAGCATTGATAGAACGGCAGCAGTACCGGCAATTCCGGATCGTCAAGCAATTCGCAATATCGGCTTAAAAACGGTTTAACCATGGCGTTGCTGCCGCGAGCTTCGAGATCCATTAATAAGAAGCCGATTTCAGAGGCGACATCACCGCGGCGCAACTGCGAGCTGAATTCAATGCAATCGAAGATCTGAATTCCTTCAGGCGCAAAGCAAATGTGTTCGCAATGAAGATCGCCATGAATATCGCGAATCCGTCCTTGTTCGGCTCGTCGTGCCAGCAGTCCACGGTGGCCGCGCAAAAAGTCTGCCCCGAACCTGTCAATGATTCGGCACAGGTCCCGATCAATTAAAACGCCGACAAAAGGCTGCAGGTCAGCCATATTGTCGTTCCATAGTTTTTCTAAGATCGCCAGGTGGCGGTCCGGTTCTATGCCTTTAACTGGTTCAGCCCCCATATGAAAGTTAGCGATGAGCTCAGCCAAGTCCCGCATCATTTCGGGTGTAACTTGGCGAGTGTCGAGGAGGAAAGGCAACATCCGTCTTTCTGGCAACCGCCGCATCACCAGGGCGTACTCTGCCGCTTCACCTTCCGCGGACAAACGCCATCCTGAAACGTTTCGAACAATCGGGACCACAGCCAAATACACCGATGGGGCGAGGCGCCGATTGAGTCGCAACTCTTCGTTGAGGAAATGTCGTCTTTTCCCGAGGCTCAAAAAATCAAGGAAGGAGTAGCGCACCGGTTTTTTAATTTTGTAGACAAGATCACCGGCAAAAAATAAATGGGAGATATGTGTTTCCTTATGTGTGATTGCAGGCGGCGGCTTGGGATAAAACTCAGGTTCCATCATCGCCCGAACGAGAGTCTGCTGAAGCTCTTCGTCTATATTTTCCGTCCGAAGTGTTGTTCTCGTGTGCGTCACCAAACGTATCCTTCTTGCGGAGGCCACGCAATTGTGATGCCACCACGCAAATCAAGGAAGCGCGTGCTAATGCCTTCCTAGACCATAGAAAGAATTACGTTTTTGTTTCCAAAAAAGGGAATAAAGAGAGAGTCAAAGGACGGGCAGCTTGGGGAAGGAATCAGCTGATTCCCAGCTCTTCAATTTTGCGATAGAGGGAAGAAAGGCTGATGTCTAGCAATTGGGCGGCTTCCTTGCGATCCTGACCCACTTGCTCCAGCACTCTGAGGATGTGTTGTTTCTCGAATTGCCTGGTCGCCTCCTTCAAGTTGTAAGTGAACGCCGGATGATTTTGACCGCTCGCGACGATCGATGCTGGAAGATCGCTAAGTCTAATACTATCACCGTCGGCAAGGATCATGGTGTGCTCGATCACGTTGTCCAGTTCGCGCACATTACCTTTCCAAGGGAGCGACATCAGCGTGCGAATCACAGCATCTTCGGCGCCGCGAAATTCTTTATTAAGTTCCGGGTTGTGTTTTTTGATGAGATGCTCCACAAGCATCGGAATGTCCTCAGGCCGTTCGCATAAAGGGGGAATGTGTATCTCCATAATGTTGAGACGATAATAGAGATCCTCACGGAACCGGCCAGCTTCAACTTCTTTCTGTAAATTTCTGTTCGTGGCCGCCAAAACCCGCACGTCAATGTGACGCGGCGTCGTGCTACCAATGGGCAAAATCTCTTTAGCCTCCAGGGCTCTAAGAAGCTTAACTTGCAAGTGCTGAGGGATTTCACCAATCTCGTCAAGAAAAATCGTTCCTCCTCGGGCCTTCTCAAAGAGGCCCTCTTGATTAGCGAAGGCGCCCGTGAAGGAACCCTTCATATGGCCAAAAAGAAGGCTTTCCAGCAATGTCTCAGGCAATGCCCCGCAATTAACCGGGAGAAACAGCTTATCCTTGTGATCGCTATGAGCGTGGATGGCGAGGGCAATTAGTTCCTTGCCGGTCCCGCTGTCGCCGGTGATAAGCACGGTCGCCTGCGTATGCGCGACCTTTTTCACCATCTCTAAAACGTCGCGAATCGGCTTGCTTTTTCCGATTATATTTTCGAAATGGAATTCCATGCGCCGTCCGCCCCGGCTTCAGTAAACCACTCCCCTTGTAGTATTTTTGTACCGCAGGAATACCTACCACAAAAGTCAACGCGGCGAAAGTGTTAAGAAAATTTTGATGAAAGCAGCAGCTTTAGGGAATTTTTTAGAGACGTTCGGCTGTGCGAAGAAGCTCGGGGTCCGAGCAAAATCGCCGCAGAGCGGCTTTAAGCTGCTGTCTCTGGATGCTGGCTGGCACCCCTAAGTTGTCCATCGTTTTGGCTATATGGGGGCCGCCTAGATGAACCAGCTTACCGTAAATTGCATCGATTTCCGAGCTCTCGATCTCCAAAGCGATTCGAAACGCGTCCTCCTTCGTCAAGGACGGCGTTCCCCGCGCCAGGTATGAGCGCAACCGTGCCTCAACATCCTGAGCTTTGTCACGACTGATAGTTGGATCCAACGCCTCATCGTCGTAGTTTTCGATCAAGGCTTTGCATGCCAACAAAATGCACGCGTGCTGCTCCTCTTCTCGAGCCATCTCCCACCAAAAATCTCGCAAATCTGGATTCTCGAGAAAAAGGTGGGAGAAGCGAAAGTAAATCTTTGAAACAAGCCGTTCGAGTTCTGCAAAGCGTTCCAGAGGATCGAACTTCAGTTGTTTACTCATAGGCATTTATCCGCTGTCGAATAAATTCGAGCAACTCCACGTGCTTTTCGGAGTCTCGAATCATTGAGTTCAACAGTATCTTGAATAACCCCTGGTAATAGTCGGCACTCTCTTTGAGCAGCACCTTGTACTCTCTAATACCGCTCTTTTCAAGCTCAATGAATTCGTCGGTCATGGCGAGTAGCTCTCGATTGATCGCCGCCTCGTCCGCACCCCCCTCTAGAGTTCCCGCAGGTTTCGTCCATGTCAAGCTTCCTTTAAGAGTAGACACCATCGAATGGGTCACTGCCCGATGCTTTTCTTCATCGGATAAAATCATCTGCATGACAAAACGCGTGACCGGGTTTCGGACATCGGCGAGCACCTTTCTGTAATTGTCGATGGATTGTTCTTCCTTTCCCTCGTGCGCTTCGAACTCATTCAACAACCGTTCAACCTGCGAGAGTTCGTCATCGCCTTTGGTCAGAGCCAACACTTCAGCTATATCTGTAAATTCTTCCATGTGAGTCTCCTTCCGTCAATTAACTGGGGGTGTGCAAACTTCATTCCGTGAGGCTTCTGAGGTGTAAAGGTTTCGTGAATCTAACACAAATGGCATACTATTGTTTCCGAAATTTGGGATTTTTACCCCATGAGTTCTCGATACTGAGAAAATTCGTTTGGCTCTCCGGCACGAAAATCGCAAGTCTGCATCAGAGCGGATGAAAGCTAAACTGTGAAACACTTCGTAATAATATAAAATAAGATGGAGACAAGAATAATGGATTCCAAAAATCACGTTGGCATCCTGGTGGGCGGTGGTCCGGCGCCAGGCATTAACGGTGTAATCAGCGCATTAACACTTGAAGCTCGAAGTCGCGCACATAAAGTCATCGGCATTTACAATGGTTTTGAATGGCTCATGAAGGGAGAGACCGGGCACATCAAGGAACTAGACCATGACGATATCTCGCGAAGTCATTTTCAGGGCGGCTCGATTCTAAATACATCGCGGGCGAATCCGACCAAAAAAACAGAGGATCTTAAACGGGTTTTGCAAACTCTCAATGAGCTTGGAATCACGTATCTAGCTACTATTGGCGGCGACGACACGATGTTTGCCGCAAGCCAGCTCGCGAAATTGGCGGCAGGTCAAATCCGAGTTTGTCATGTTCCAAAGACAATCGATAATGACCTACCGCTTCCAGGCGACATTCCCACCTTCGGTTTTGAGACGGCGCGTCAGCTCGGATTCGAACTAGTACAAAATTTAATGGAGGACTCGCGCACGACTGGCCGTTGGTATTTTGTCGTCGTCATGGGACGCACCGCGGGTCACCTAGCCCTCGGCATCGGCAAAGCTGCGGGTGCGACATTGACTATTATCCCAGAAGAATTTAGCGGACCGGTCCATCTCAATACGGTTTGCGATATTCTTGAAGGAGCAATACTCAAAAGAAGGGCTTTGTGGAATCGTGTCGATGGTGTCGCGATTATCGCCGAAGGATTGCTCGAGAGAGTGCCGGCGGAGGAACTATCCACAATTGAAGGCGTGCGCATAGAACACGACAGCTACGGGCACCTGAGGCTGGCCGAACTCGACTTGGCCTACCTTCTAAAAACGCTAGTGGAACACCGCTTTGGCAATCGGGGCACGCCTCTGGCCATCGTCCACAAAAATATCGGCTATGAGGTTCGCTCCGCAGCGCCGATTGCTTTTGATTGTGAGTACGTGCGCAGCCTAGGTTACGGCGCAGTTGACTTTTTATTGAGCGGTAATCCTGAATTAGGAAAACTAAGCGGTGCCTTAGTCTGTTTGGTGGACGGCAAATTAGAGTACCTGGATTTCGCCAATCTATTGGACCCTAAGACCGGAAAGTCACGGATACGCTTAGTCGATGTGCAAAAGCCAGCCTATAAAGTGGCGCGCGAATACATGATTCGTTTGGAAAAAGAGGACCTCGAAAACGCAGAGACGGTTAGCTTGTTGGCACAAGCGGCATCGAGCCAGACCCACAGTTGTAGTCCCGAGGAACTGCGCGCGAGGTTTCAGCATCTCGTAGAAGCATAAAGAGCGCCTGAAAAGATTTGACAGAGAAGTTCCCTGGTCGCTTGCGATTTAAGAAGACGGCTTTAGTTTGACGACATTTAATATGGATCATAAGTTCTACGACGGAAAACTCGGCGGAATAATTGGAGTATTGTGACGAGGCCTTGGTTTCTATCGATTTTCATGGTAATTCCGCATCCTCAATCATGGACGCGCTCTCGGCTGTGCTATTAGAAAAGAAATGGCGCAAATGATTTTGTGTGTCACAATGAATATGAGTACGACCGCAGGCTCGGTAATTTCGCGACACTGATGACCGCAAAGGACTTTAGGAGGTATGACCGATGATTGCCAAGGACCTAATGACTAGAGACGTCATCACAGTAAGTCCGACGACGACCGTAAAAAAATTGGCGATGACGCTGATTAAAAACCAAATCAGCGGCGCGCCGGTCGCCGGTAAGAACGGCAAGATCGTCGGTGTTGTTTCCGAGGCCGATATCGTCGGAAAAAGGGGCAAAGATGTAAAGGCCATTATGACCACACAGATCATTTGCGTCGCTGAGGACGATCCCGTGGAGAGAATTGCTCAGCTCATGACGACACACAACATAAAACGTTTGCCGGTGATGCGCGGAGACACAATTGTCGGCATCGTCAGCCGCGCCGACATCGTAAGCGCGATCGCTCTCGGCAAACATGTTATGCTGCGCACCCCCGTTTACCATCTTTGATTCGGAGAAGAACGACCGCGTCTAACAACCCACCTGACCTAAGCATTTTCCACTTGCATTTGCGGGAACTGTTTGGGTCGGTGTGTTGCTAATCAAGCCTTCTCACCTTTATTTCTTACGAACAAGATAAATGGGCAGCGGCCCCCAACATCCGATCCGAGAATCTGCTGGGCCAAAGCGAAGCCTTTGCGTCTGATGGCAAATGGTCCGAGTTCCTGACGTGCGTTAAGGTAGTTTGTATCGAAGAAAAAATACGTAAGCCGCCAGCGAAGCGGCTCGTCATCGGGCCGCTTCGCTCCTCGACGGACTTCCCGGTTAGTGAACCGTTAATACCCCTTCTCAAGACACCAATTGGCGATCTCGATGCGGCGCGCGAACCAGACGCTCGGGAATCCCTGCGCGTAACGGATAAATTCCTCGATGATCTTCGTCCGGAAAGGAACACCGGAAACAAATGGATGGCAGTTGAACGCGAAAAATTTCGGCGCGCCCTGCTCGCCTTCCCAATAGAGATAATCAAATTGATCTTTCATGATCTGCAGCAGATCTCTGGGCGTGCGGCCGGCGCCATAGGTCGAATAGTCATTGCAACCCGGAACGTTATAAGGAACCACGACGACCTTTTTCCCCTTGTAGTCGACGGTGTACGGATTGTCGGAATTGAGCGGATCCGCCCACCAGACAAATCCCGCCTCGGCTACGAGCTCCAACGTATTCGGCGTCGAGGCATGCCCGGGCGACAGATATCCCGTCGGTTTTTGCCCGAGTACTTTTTCAAAAGCCGCCACGGTCTTTTGAATGGACTCTCGTTCTTGTTCTTTCGTATACATGAAGGAATACTCGTGCTCGTAGCACTCCGAGGAAAACTCATGGCCCTGCGTTTTGAACTGTTTGCACTCGTCCGGAAACTGTTCGACCTTGAGGCCATTCATCAGGAATGTGACTTTCAAGTTGTAGCGATTAAAAAGATCCATGAGTCGCCAGATACCGATTCGATCACCATATTCTCTCTCGGTTATGGCCGCCATATTTTTTTTAAAGACTGCGTTCGCCGGCGGAATCGTATGCGTACCTTGGCGCTGCAGCGACTCGCGCGTGGCGAAATTCTCCGGCCACACCTCCCACGGCACGATAAATGTAACGCAGATTTTTGCCTTGTTCGGCCATTCGATAATTCTTGGTCTCGCCATGTTTTCCTCCGTGATTCTTGGTATTGAGTGCTATAGCAGACTTCTTTTGAAACGCACAAGCCGAGCAAGGAATATGCCACAACTTTCGAGCGGAAATTGCCACTGGAGCGGGGGCGGTAAGAATCGATAATTCCACCCTTTGACGACGTCGCGAGCGCCTATGTCGGCTGCACATGTGATTTGCGAAATCACCGACGGCGTTTAAACCAATCTACAGCACCAACGCAGCTGTTTTCACGGGTTCCGGTTGCAGCACTTTGTCGATCGTCATCCCTATCTAGATTTTCGGCCTCGAAGTAACCTTTGTGCTTTGCGATCGTTGGAGCCACGCGATGAAATATATGGTAGTGATCTGCAGCAATTTTGAGTTTTACTCGCGCCATCGGATTGTTTTCCTTTGATTGAGCTAAATTGGTTTTACGCGAGCAAATTAGTTGCCAGCACTGCGCATTTGTGATTTTAAGGCCCATGGCGCAATTTATTTAATCCGACAATAAACCTCGCCTCCAAGACCGCCAGAAAAAACGAAATTTCCGCGGTCACGGCACGCGCAAAGAAGCTCCGCTTTGATTTCGAAATGCGAATCCGCCAGAGCAGCGCATTAATAGTAAGAAAAAGATCTTTGTTTTTCCTACCCGTGGGAAAACCGTTGCTTCAGTGATGAGCACCTAATCACTGCTGGAGCACCTAGTTGCGTTGAACAAAAGGCCAATCACTGCGCTCGAACTTGCAGTGATCCCTAGACTTATATGGCACTGTAATTGCTCACGTTCCCTACGATCAGGTCGTCCGCGCTGAAAAACAGGCACGTCTGAAACCAATAAAGTTACGGGGGTAAAATCAATGGCGCCACCAAGCCCTTCTCAGAGAGATCTTTATGCCGAGTTGCAGGAATATTTTCAGGGCATGCTGCGCCGGGCTGAAACGGGAAGGGTTCACCTGCGCGCAACTGATCTGCTGTGGGAACGTAATCGGCACGCGCTTTTGGGCTATTACCTCCACCCCTTCATTACGGATACGGCCCTGCATTCGATGCAGCTCTTCCAAAATGTCATTACCCAACACGGGGGAATGCACCGCCACCAAGGCGGGGTGGTGATTTTCGTCGTCGAAGGCAAAGGCTACACCATTGCCGATGAAGAGAAAGTTGATTGGGAATCGGGAGACCTGATTCTACTGCCTATGCGACCCGGCGGCGTCGCCCACCAGCACGTTAACACCGATCCAGACAAACCGTCCCGCTGGCTGGCATTCATTTCCAACGCCTTTCGCGAACATACCGGATACGAAATCGTTCAGTTAGCAGACGCTCCCGAGTGGCAAACAGCCAAGCCAGGGCAACCGGCGGAAAATCTCGGCACGCCGACGGGGCAAGCAAGACCCGGTACTCCCGCCCCGGCGGCGGAGAGAAAGAAGCCGCAGAATTTGCTCGAGGAGTTATTCGCGATGCGCGATGACTTCCGCGAGAGGAACCGCAATGGGCTAAAAGTCGTTCGCGGCAAAGATCTCCCGTGGGAAATTAACGCCCAAGGCAAAATGAAATGGTATGTCCACCCGCGCAAGCCGGATACTTGCACCAAGACCTTTGTTCTCTATGTTCAAGAAATTCCCCCCGGCGGCCATTCCGGTAAACAAAAAGTGCCCGGGGGAATCGCCCACGTAGTGCTGAATGGCCGGATGACGGCCGCAGTTGACGGGCGACGCTATGACTGCGAAGAGTTAGACTGCATCGCCTTGCCGATTAAGCACCGTGGCGTCGAATACCAGTTTTTCAATCCAGATCCCCGGGTGCCGTGCCGACTTATCGCCGGCTCGCCAAATTTTTACGAGATTTTGGGCCCCGATATGGGATCGGAGTTTGAGCAGCTGCAGAACGCATCCGGGTAAGAAGGAATCCCTCGCGTTGTATCCTCTGTGATGCCGCAAAATAGCGTGAACGGAAGGAGAATCCGACATGGATAGCTTTCAGTGTTGCGGAACCATGCTTACCGGGCGGCAAGGTCCTCGAATGCACCCCACGGCAGAACGGATTACAATAACCTCACTTGTAGTCGTCGGCATTTTGCTCCTGCTCTTGGCTCCCACTCTCGCGCAAGAGCGCTTGGAACGAGTTACACTCGCGGTTCCGGTACACGCCTTGAGCCAGCTCCCCGCTTACGTCGGCGCACGTTTCGGTTTATTCCGAGAGGAAGGCATCGACGTTCAGATCATACAGATGAGAACAGCGCTGGTGGGGCCTGCTTTGATCGGCCGAGACCTCGATTTTTGCACGGCGGCGGACACGATGCTGCGTGCCGCCACAACTGGGCTTCCGGTCAAGGTGATAGCGTTTGGCGGCGTTCGCCCCGCCCTTGCTTTGAATGTGCGGCCGGAAATAAAGAAAATCGAAGACCTTAAAGGAAAAATGATTTCGGTTTCGTCGCGCGGCAGCACCACCGATATCGTTGCCCGTGATATCATCCGTCACTTCGGTCTTAACCCTGATACTGATATCGTCACCATGCCGCTCGGAACCCAGACCAATCAACTGGTTGCGCTCAAAAGCAACGCGGTCCAGGCGTCGCTTTTCACACCTCCCTACGACGCCATCGCCGAACGGGAAGGCTTGCGCGCGCTCGTTTGGGCCGGTGATCTTTTCAAGGATCAGCTTCAGGCCGGACTGACAACATCGGATCAAAAAATCCGGGCTAACCCCGATCAAGTCAAACGCATGGTGCGTGCGTTTGTGAAAAGCCTGGTCTTCCTTCAGAAAGAAAAGACCAAGGTAGCGGAGATGATCGCCAAGGAATGGAATATCGATCGCGATCTCGCGCAGCGCAGCTATCAACGAACCGCGACCACCCTTAGCCTCGACGGCTCCGCCAGCGAAGAAGCCGTGCGCAAAGTCGTCGAGCAAACCCTGGCGACCAACAAGCAGCAAAAACAAGTTCCCCTTTCGCAAGTTGTCGATCTCAGTTTTTTGCGCCGGGCGCAGGAAGAATTAGGGATTCGGCAAAACCCCTAAATGAGCAACAATCGATCCAAGGGCTGAGGACCTAAACATGGCTTATTACAAAGATCTCCGAGAGTTTCTGACCGCTCTGGAAAACGCGCATAAGCTTCGGCGCATCACCCGCCCCATCAACAAAGATACGGAGCTGCACCCGATCGTCCGCTGGCAATTTCGTGGCCTCGAAGAATCGGAGCGCTTCGGTTTTTTGTTCGAGCGGGTGACCGGCATCCACGGTGAGAACTATCGGGGATCGGTGGCAGCGTCCGTTATCGCTCCGAGCATGGAGGTTTATGCTTTGGCGCTGCAATGCGCGAACAGCCGTGAAGCGATGTCGGAAAAGTGGGCCCAGGCGTTTCGGCGCCCCTTCGCCCCTGAAAAGGTTTCCAGCGGGCCGGTAAAGGAAGAAATCCACGTGGGTCAGAATTTGCTGGAGCACGGCGGGCTCAACGAATTTCCCATCCCCGTAACCACTAATGGCTGGGAAGCGCTGCCGCGCCTGACCGCTTTGTGCTGGTTCAGTAAGGACCCGGACACCGGCAAAATCAACGTCGGCACGTACAACGCGATGCACCTCGGACCGCTCGAGAGCTGCGCGAGAGTTTCGCCTCGCGGTCACTTGCGCCTCCACTGGCAAAAATGCAAGGCGAAGGGAGTCCCGCTTCCAGTTGCGGCGGTGGTGGGGCCAACACCCGCGCTGGTCATGACCAGTATCACTGAGATTCCTTATGGCGTGTCCGAATTGGAAATTGCAGGCGGTTTGGCCGGGGAACCGCTGCAAATCGTTCGCTGCGAAACCGTCGATCTCGAAATCCCCGCCGCTTCCGAAGTCGTTCTCGAGGGAGAAATTCCCACCGATTATATTCTTCCGGATCCGGCCAGCGGCGAGCATACCGGTTATACGTTCATCGACCGCACCGCCCTTCCCTTTCACATTCGCTGCATCACGCATAGGAAAAATCCTGTCTGGCATGATCTCGTGGATCAGTTTCCGCCGAGCGAGTCGAGCGTGATGGGCAATGTCAATCGCGAAGCGCACATGTTGAACTTTCTGCAGAACGCCTGCGGCATTCCGCAAGTGAAGGACGTTGCGTTTCACCATTGCGGCGGCTCGCGCCGGTTTTGTGTCATCCGCATGCGCGATGTCGGTGGAACAACTACACCCAATCGTACCGTCTGGCATGCGCTGCATGCGTCCCTGGCCGTCTCCACCGAATGGCCGAAAATCACCATCGCGGTGGATGAAGATATCGATCCATGGGATCTGGAGTCGGTGTTTTGGGGAGTATCCTTTCGTTACCAACCGCATCGGGACACGCAAATTATTCAGGGGCGCGGCGCCACGGCGGATCAATCCGGCGGCCCGCGGATTATACCCATTGATGAGCAAGAGTATCCCACCAATCGCTCGGGCCTGCAGGGCAACTCTTCAATACTCATCGACGGCACACGGAAGTGGCCCTATACTCCGACCTCGCTGCCGTCGCGGAGTTACATGGAGCGCGGTAAGGAAATCTGGGAAGAGCTGGGCTTGCCGCAGCTGCACCCGCGCGAACCCTGGTATGGAGTTTCCTGGGGCGAGTGGCCTGAGTCCTACCGGCGCCATGCCGAAATGGGCGACCGGGGTGAGTTCGATAAAATCGCCGCGGAAATTTTGCAGCAGAAGAAAAAAGTTTGAGCACGGCGCGGCACGCCGAGTGCGAACCAATGGAGATATTTCGATGAGCGGAAGCAGTTTAACGATACAGGATCTGGCGCAGCTTAGGGGCGACGAGCGCAGAGAAACTTTGATTCGCGGCGCAACCGAAGAGGGGAAGCTTACTTTTTATACTTCCACCGCGCCCGAGGACATTCAATCTTTGTTGATGGCTTTTGAGATGCGCTTTCCGTTCATTCGCAGCGAAATGGTGCGCGACAAAGGCGTCGCGATCCGGGAGCGC